>DATJVF010000195.1:0-2418 GCA_035501995.1 Anaeromyxobacteraceae bacterium | reverse complement strand
GGGGCCGACCGCGTCGTGGTGGTGGCAGGGATCGAAGCGGATGGCGCCGGAGGCGGCGAGCCGCTCGGCCTCCCCGCGGTCGCGGGCCAGCCCCTCGTAGAGCAGGCCGCCGATGACCGCCCCCTTGAGCGGTCCGCACATGCGCTCCCAGGTCACAGGCGGCCCGGCGTGGAGCACGGTGCTGGGCGTCATCCCGGGGACGACCTCGCCCGCCACCCCCACGTCCACCAGGGTCGGCCGGCTCTCGAGCATCCGGCGGGCCGCCTCGCGGTTGGCGGCCTCGACGTCCACCCGCCGCGTGCGGTAGGCGCGGTCGAGGGCGGCGAGGAGGCGCCGGTCGCCGCCGGCCGGCGGGCGCCAGTTCACCTCCACCACCCTCACTCCGGCTTTGCGCAGGTTGTCGGCGAAGCCGGGGAGGCCGAGGTTCACCACCTCGAGCTCGGAGCGGAACAGCCCGAGCGGCCCGTCCACGCCCTTCGGATCCTGGGATGGAGTGGTCATCGCCGTCCCGCCGTCTCGAGGATGCGCAGGGTGAGCAGCGAGGCCTGGTAGTTCGAGTCCATCACCAGGCAGCCCGCCTCCTCGAGCTTGCGCCGCTGGGCGGCGTAGCCCTGGACGTCGCCGGGCGTGCCCACCACCGAGGCCACCACCGGCAGGTAGCCCCCGCCGACCTCCTTCATCCGCCGCGCCTCGGCGAGCGCCGGGACGAGCGCGCCGGCCGGGTCGGGGTGCGACCCGTAGCCCAGGACGAGGTCGACCAGGAGGAGGGCGATCTCCGGGTCGGCCGCCTCGGCCAGGATGCGCTCGGTCCGGGTGCCGGGGTCGATCATGGGGTGCGGCCGGCCCACCGTGAAGGCGTCCTCCCCCAGGTCGACGACGGTGTGGCCGTGCGAGATCCGCGGGTCGGCGAGGAGGAAGCGCGCGTCGGTCTGGTTGTTGGAGTAGACCTGGCCGAGCGCGCGGTGGAGCAGGACCATGGCCTCGTCGGCGAGCGTGCCCCCGGTGAAGTAGCCGCGCAGGTAGCGCTGCGCGCCCGAGATGCGGCGGCCCTCGCGGGCGGCCAGGGCCTCGAGCGAGGCCGGGGGGGCCGAGGCGGCCGGCCGGCCGCCCTGCGCCAGGGAGACCGCGAAGCTCGCCGCCTCCTCGAGGTGGGAGGCGAAGTGCACCGCCGGCGGGGCGTCCGGGGGCGCCGCGTCGCCGCCGACGAAGTGGACCACCGCCGGCTTCCGGGCGGAGGCCAGGGCGGCCACCACCTTCTCGGCCACCGCCGGAGCGGGCGGCTTCGAGAGGACCACGATCACCCGCGTGGCCGGATCGGCGGCGAGGGCCTCGATGCCCATCAGCATGGTGATGCCGCCCACCCGCTCGTCCTTGAGGTCCCGGCCGCCGGTGCCGAGGGCCTGGCTCACCCCCGAGCCGAACCGGTCGACGAGGCAGGTCACCTCCTGCAGGCCGGTCCCGGAGGCGGCCACCAGGCCCACCGGCCCAGGGCGCACCACGTTCGCGAAGCAGAGCGGCTTCCCGTTCACGATGGCGGTGCCGCAGTCCGGCCCCATGACCAGCCGCCCGCGGGCGCGCCCGAGCTCCTTCAGGGCGATCTCCTCCTCCAGGCTCACGTTGTCGGAGAAGAGCATCACGTGGAGCCCGCGCTCGAGCGCCCGCCGGGCCTCGCGGGCGGCGTAGGCGCCGGGGAGGGAGATGACGGCCAGGTTCGCGCCGGGGAGGAGCCGCAGCGCCCCCTCGAGGCTCGTCGGCCGGGGCGCCGAGGCGCCGCCCTTCGAGGGGCCGACCTGGCGCTCGAGGAGGGCGGTGGCGGCGGCGACCGCCGCCTGCACCGCGGCCTCGTCGGCCGCCTCCACCGCGATGACGAGGTCGTTGGGGGTGGCGGGGGCGAGCTCGTCCTCGGGGTAGCCGCGCGAGCGCAGCAGGTCGAGGTTCAGCGCGGTCCCCATCGACACGAGCGCATCCGAGACGCCGGCGGTGGCCTTGACCTCGCCCCCGAGCGACATGAGGAACACCGAGTCGAAGTAGGCCCCCTTCCGCACGAGCGCTCTCTTCACGACGCGCCTCCTGGCTGCGGACGGGCCGGACCGCCCGTGGGTGCGGGATCCTTCCGAGGACCTGTGTATGCAACGCTACATACGGAATCGTATACAAGTCAAGCGAACTCGCGGAGGCGCGGGCACCTCGGCGACGGGGAAGGCTCACAGAACCGCTCGTCCCCCGAGCCGCGAAGCCGACCACGCCGCGAGCCTTGGGCGAGGAGCCTCGTTCAGGCGAGCGCCTGGGGGCCGAGCCCGGTCGGTCGAGCGCTTCCCCTTCGCTCGCAGTGACGTTCCCGCCCGCTGCGGGTTCAACCCCCACGAGGTCTCGCCGGGTGAGGAACGTCGCGGCTGCGCCTCGAGGGCGGGCGCCTCG
>DATJVF010000194.1:0-2214 GCA_035501995.1 Anaeromyxobacteraceae bacterium | reverse complement strand
CCGTCGGCGACGACCACCTCGATCTTGACCTTGGGGAGGAAGTCCACGACGTACTCGGCCCCCCGGTAGAGCTCCGTATGCCCCTTTTGCCGGCCGAAGCCTTTCACCTCGGTGGCCGTCAGGCCCGCGACCCCGACCTCGGTTAGGGCCTGCTTCACCTCGTCCAGCTTGAACGGCTTGATGATGGCCTCGACCTTCTTCACGGTGCACCCCTGCGGTGGGTGGATGTTGGCCTGCGTGCCCGAATTCTGTGCTCGCCCTGCCCAGGATTCAATCAGTCGCTTCCTGGCTCCTCGACTTCCCCCTGGCCAGCAAGGCACCTCGAGGCGGGTACGAGGGGGTGAGGGAAGAAGTTGCAACGCCCGCGCCATCTCCCCAAACCCTCGCCTCTCGCCTTCGGCCGGCGTTAGTTTGGGCCTTTATGTCGGTCCTCTCGGTCGCCGCCGTGGCAGCGGCGCTCTCGGCGCTCTTCGGGCTCCACTACGCGTTCTCTAGCCTCTGGCTACGGGTTCCGGCGCGAGAGGACGAGCTTCTCTTCGCGCGGACGAGGGACGGGTGGGAGCTCGCCCTGGGCCGCTGTCGGCCCAAGGGGAGGGCCCGCGCCCTTCCCGTCCTGCTCGTGCCCGGCGTCGCCATGAACCGGCAGGCATTCGAGTTCGGACTTGCGCGCTACGCGCTCGCGGCCCACCTCGCGGCGGCAGGCTTCGACTGCTTCTCGCTCGATCTGCGCGGCCACGGGGCCTCGCACCGCCTCGGGCCGGGCGCGCCGCGGTCCTGGAACCTCGACACCTACCTCGGCCAGGACCTCCCCGCCGCGTTCGAGGCCATCCGCCGAGAGACCGGCGCGCTGCGGGTCCTCTACGTGGGCCACAGCCAGGGGGCGCTCTTGGGGCTCGCCGCCGCCGCCCTTTACGGGCCGCGGATCGCGGCCCTGGTGGCGCTGGCCGCGCCCGCGCACTTCGACGTCCAGGGAGATCTGAAGGTCGTCCTGAGCTGGCGGTATCCCCTGCGCGGCAGGCTCACCCGGACGATCGCACGCATGGTCGCTCCCTTCTCGGGGTACTGGCACCCTGCTCCGGCAGACCTCGCCCTAAACCTTCGCAACGTCGAGCCGGCGGTATTGCGCCGGCTGCTGGCGAGCGCCGTCGAGAACGTGGCCCCGGGCGTCCTCGAGCAGTTCGAGACCTTCGTCCGCGAGGACTCGTTTCGCTCGATGGACGGGGAGGTGGACTACCGGGCCATGCTCCCCGGCTGCCGGCAGCCGGCGCTGTTCTTGGCCGCGGAGAAGGACGGGCTCGCCCCGCCTTCGGTGGTTCGGGAGACCTACGAGTCCTGGGGCGGGCCGAAGCGCTACGTCCTCGAACGCGACTTCGGGCACGCCGACCTCCTCGTCGGCCGCGATGCGCCCGAGGTGGTGTATCCGGAGGTGCGGAGGTTTTTGGAGGAGCAGGCGGCGGGTCCTTGGGCCTGAAGGGGAGAGGGGGCGATCTCGCATTCGCGGCGAGCGAGGGCAGGCTTTCCAAGAAGAGCGATGGGTGAGAGGCGGGTCCGGCGGTAGCATGTGGCGCCGTGCGTCGCCGGTTTGCCCTCGCCGCCGCCCTGCCGGCGCTCGTCTCGCTCGCGGCGATGGCGCTCTTCGCGGATCGGCTCATCCGCCGAGCGCTGGAGGACGAGCTCGGCGCGCGGCTCCTCGTCGCCGCGCAGGCGGCCGCCGCCTCGCTTCCCGCGGAGCGGCTGGCCCGACTCTCCCCCGGCGACGAGACGACCCGGGGATACGCCTACCTCCGCGGGCGGCTCGAGTCCCTCGCGAGCGCGACGGCCACCCGCATCGTGGTGGTCCGGCCGGACCGGACCGCCCTCGCCGACTCGGCCGGCCGGATCACGATCGGCGAGCCGGTGCCCGGCCTCGAGCGGGACCGGCTGGAGATCGCCTACGCCGCAGAGGGCCATGCGGGGACGAGCCAGGTCCTCTTCGAGGGGTCGGACGGGCTTCTCTACAAGACCGGCTACGCCCCCCTGCGCGACGCGACGGGCCGGGTGGTGGCGGTGGTCGGGGCGGACGGCACCGCCCCCTCGTTCGCGACCTACCGCCGCTTCCGGCGGCTGTTCGCGCTCTTTGCCGTGTCCGGGGCCGTTCTGGCGGCCCTGGTGGCGGCCGCGGCCTCGCTCTCGGTGACCCGACCTTTGACGAGGCTCACGAACGCCGCCCGGCGG
>DATJVF010000193.1:0-11884 GCA_035501995.1 Anaeromyxobacteraceae bacterium | reverse complement strand
CTCGGCCCGGGTGGCCCGGGCGCTCTCGGCGGCGGTCCGCCGCCGCAGCTCGGCCTCGGCCTCCGAGCGCAGGTCGTCGGCCAAGGCGGCCTGCGCGGCGGCGAGCGCGGCCTTGCGGAGCTCCCGGGCCGCCTCCTCCTCCGCGGCGGCGCGCGGCCCTGCCGGGACCGGCGTGAGGTGTTCGGGGACCTGGACCTCGACCGCGCGCCCCGATTCGCGAGCGACCTTGCGCTCCTCGTCCGCCTCGGCGAAATCCTCCACCTGCAGCGGGGCCGGAGCGGGTTCCTCCACCGCGTCGCCCTCGAACCAGCCGGTCGCCGGGGAGGACTTCGCCGGAGCGCCCTCGCGGAGGGCTTCCCGCGCCGGAGCGGGCGAGGCCGGGCGAGCGGGGTCGGGCCCGAGGAGGGAGGCGGGGGCAGGCGCCCGCGCCGCGGCGACCGAGGCGGGGGGGGGCTCGAGCGGGGCGACCGGGCCGGGCGGCGCTGGTCTGCGCCGGGAGAGGGCGATGGGCGCCGGAGGGGGCGCCTTCTGCGGCGCCGGTTCGGGGGCGGGAACGAGGGTGGGGCGCGACCGGCGCAGCTCCTCGGCGCGCGCCCGCAGAGCGTCGGCCGCCGAGCGTCGCTCGACGGGAGGCTCGGAGGTCCCGCCCGGGGGCGGGCGGGAGAGCGCGTCCGTCACGGCCTCCACGAGCGCCGCGGCCTCGATGGGCTTCGCGAGCGAGGCGACCGCGCCCGCCACCTCCCCTTCGCCGATGAGGACGATGGGGATGTCGCAGGTCTCTTCCGCCGACGAGAGCTCGCGGGCGACGAGGAGGCCCTCCTGGCCCTCGCAGTCGGTGGCGACGAGCAGGAGCTCAGGGCGGGCCTTGGCGAGCTGGGCCCTGAGGTCGGAGCCGTTGGTGGCGAGGAGGGGCTGGTAGCCCTCCTTGAGCAGCACGCGCTTCACCGCCGCGATCTGGGCGATGTCGTCGTCGAGGAGCAGGATCCGGCGGGCCACGCCCGCCAAGTATGCCTCGGGCGGCGGTGAGCCGGAAAGGTGACGCTATAGCATGGAGTAGGGATCGACGTCGAAGCGGACCGTGGCGCCCCCGGGTGGCCGGCGCACCACCGGTGCGAGGAGGTGGTGCACCCGCCGCAACGGCTCGGGGCCGTTCCCGCTAAAGAGGAGGTGCCAGCGGCTGCGGCCGCGCAGGCGCTCGAGGGCGGCCGGCGCCGGCCCGAGCATGGCGAGCGCTCCGCCCGAGGAGAGGGCCGGCCGGGCCGCCTCCGCCAGCGCCTCCGCGCAGGCCCGGGCGCCCGGCCCGTCGCCCTCCACCCGCACGGCCAGGAGCCGCGTGAAGGGCGGCCACTGCAAGGCGCGGCGGCTCGCGAGCTCGGCCTCGGCGAAGCCCGCGTAGTCGTGCAGGACCGCGCAGGCGATAGCGGGCGATGTCGGGTTCCAGGTCTGGATGAGCACCCGCCCGGCCTCGGACCCCCGTCCGGCCCGCCCGGCGACCTGGGTGAGCAGCTGGAAGGTGCGCTCGGCCGCCCGGAAGTCCGGGAGCGCCAGGGCGGTGTCGGCGAGGATCACCCCGACGAGCGTTACCCCGGGGAAGTCGTGTCCCTTCGTCACCATCTGGGTTCCGACCAGGACGTCCACCTCGCGGTTGGCGAAGCGGGCCAGGACCCCCGCCACGTCGCCGACCGAGCCGACCGCGTCGCGGTCGAGGCGCGCCACCCGGGCCGACGGCACGAGGTCCCGCACCGCCGCCTCCACCTGCTCGGTGCCCACCCCGACTCCCCGCCGCGGTCCGCCGCAGGTGGGACAGGCGGCGGTGATGCGCTCCACCCGCCCACAGTAGTGGCAGAGGAGGACGCCGCGGCGCCGGTGGTAGGTGAGGGAGACCGAGCAACTCGGGCAGCGCTCCTCGCGGCCGCAGGCCTCGCAGACGACCAGGGTCTGGAAGCCGCGGCGGTTGAGGAAGAGGATCGCCTGCTGGCCGCGCGCGGTGGTCTCCGCCAGCGCCGCCGCCAGGGGCGGCGAGAGCAGGCCCTCCCCCACGGCCAGGCCGCCGCGACGGAGCGCGCCGAGGTCCACGATCTCGACGCTCGGCAGGGGACGGTCGTCGACCCGGTTCCTGAGCTCGAGCAGGCGATAGCGCCCGCGCCGGGCGTTCTCGATGGACTCGAGCGAGGGGGTGGCCGAGCCGAGCACGCACACCGCCCCGGCCTGCTTGGCGCGCACCACCGCCAGGTCCCTGGCCTGGTAGGCCGGCCCCTCCTCCTGCTTGAAGGACGGGTCGTGCTCCTCGTCGACCACCAGGACCGCCAGGTCCTGCACCGGGGCGAAGACGGCGCTGCGGACGCCCACGCAGATGCGCGCCTCCCCGCGCCGCAGGCGGAGCCACTCGGCGTGGCGCTCCCGGTCGGAGAGGCCGCTGTGCAGGAGCGCCACCGCCCCCGCGAAGCGCGCCCGGAAGCGACCGGCCAGCTGGGGGGTGAGGGCGATCTCGGGGACGAGGACCAGCGCCCCGCGGCCCTGGCGCAGCGCCAGCTCGATGGTGCGCAGGTAGACCTCGGTCTTGCCCGAGCCGGTCACCCCGTGGAGCAGGAAGGGCGCGAAGGCGCGCGCCTCGAGGGCGCCGGCGAGCTCGGCGAGGGCCCGGGCCTGCTCCGGCGAGGGTTCCGGGGGGGCGGAGGCCGCCTCGGGGAGCAGTCCGCCCGGGAGCGGGGTCTCGGCGTCGACGCGGGCGAGCCCCTTCTGGCACAGGGCCGAGAGGGCGGCCCGCCCGGAGGGGAAGGCGGCCCGCAGCTCCTCGAGCGGGATGCGGCCGCGGGCGAGGAGGTACTCGAGCACCGCGTGCTGCCCGCGGGCGCGCCGCCCCAAGGCGGGCAGGGCCGCGGCAGCCTCGGAGGTGGGCGCGGCGTACTCGACGCCGCGCCGCCGCGGGGCGTCGGCGCCGGCGCGCGCGTTGAGGCCCGGCGGGAGGGCGGCCCGGTAGAGCTCGCCCGGCGGCGTGAGGTAGTAGCTCTCCGCCCACCCGATGAGATCGAGCAGGTCCGGGGTGAAGAGCGGAAAGGCGTCCAGCACGGCGGCGATGTCGCGGAGCTCCACCCCCTCGGGCGGCGCCTCGGCGAAACCCACCACGTAGCCGGTGGCGCGGCGGCTCCGGCCGAAGGGCACCGCCACCCGCCGCCCGAGGCCGACGGTCGGCTCGAGCGCAGCCGGAACACTGTACGTGTATGTTCCCCGCACCGCGGCGGCGACGGCGACCCTCACCAGCATCGGCGGCAGTCTAGCAAGCGGCGCCCACGTGCGGCCGCCCGGCGGGCGCCCTCGGCGGACCTCGAGGCCGGCCAGGCGCGGCGAGAGGCCTTGGAGGCGCCAGGCCCGCGCCGGACCGCGTCCTCACGAGCTCTCGGCCCGAGCGGGCGCCCTCACCCCGGCGCTCTAGAGGAGCTGGCGGCGGACCACCGAGCGCGCGATGAGCTCGAAGGCCAGGATGTGGACCGCGGCGCCGAGGGCGCTGCCGACGAGCGTCACCGGGCCCAGGGTGACGAAGGTCCCCCCGAGGAAGGCCGCCGCGCAGTAGCCGCCGAACCACGCGCCGGCGAGGCCGAGGGCGTAGGCCGACATGCGGACGTGTCGCTCGCCCGGGAGAAGGTTGTGGACGAGGCCGGCGAGGACCCCGATGACGCAGAAGAGCAGGAACATGTTCGGACCCCCTTCTCGAAGGACCAGGATGGACCCCTTGGCGCCGCGCGCGGGGGGTCCCGGAAGGGTTATGGGTCGTTTGGGACCAGGGCGCCTGGGGCCCGGGCCCAGGCCCTCGCCCAGGCTCTAAGTCCCTGGAAAGAGGAAGCTAAACGTCTACACCTTGCGTATCACCTTCATGCCCGGGATCGAGGAAGTGATGGGGATGGTGTTGATGCTGCGCGCCCCGAGCTTGGCGAGGCTGTAGCGGACGAGGGCGATGGGCTTGTCGGCGTTGTCGGCGTCCACCTGGATGTTGTACTCGGTGTACTCCCGGCCCTTGTTCACGGTGGGTTCGTCGCCGAACAGGTTGTGGGTCGACAGGTAGTGCTCGACCGGCTCGGAGAGCCGGTTCGGGACGTTGAAGAGCAGCATCACCTTGTTCTCGGCGTGGGTGGCGCCGTAGAGGTTCAGGAGGAACATCTCGAGCAGCTCGCGCTTCTCGGGGTCCTTCTCGCTGTCGGGGTTGGTGTACACGCTCGTCTGCGAGCGCATCACCGTCTCGAGGACGGTGAGGCCGTAGCTCTTGATGGCGCCCCCGGTCTGGGAGATCTCGAGCCCGAGGTCGACCGCCCCGTTCTTCACCTTGGACTCGGTCTTGCCCCAGGACTCGTAGACGAGCAGGCCCTTCGCGATCTTGGGAGGGGTCTTGTACTTCTGCACCGCGTGGGCGGGGTAGGCGTCCGCGAGGCCCGCCGCCTCCAGGCGGCGCGCCACCCAGTCGAGGGCCAGGTAGGGCATCTCGGAGGCCACGGTGAGGAGCGGCCTCTTGGGGGCGATGGCGCGCAGGTAGTCCTCGGTGGTCTGGAAGGCCGGGTCGGCGACGATGCCGACGAGCTGCACCTCGCCGCGGTTGAGCGTCATGGCTCGCTCGAGCCGGATGTCGATGCCGTACTCGAGCTTCATCTCGAGCGCGCGCTCCTTGATCCAGTCGTCGCCGGCGATGGCCACGTCGAGCTCGCCGATCTCGAGCTGCGACCCGAACTCCTGGGGGCGCCCGTCCCAGCCGAAGAGCAGGTTGTTGGTGGTGAAGCGGGTGGGGCCGCCCCGGTCGTAGCCCGAGGTGTGGAAGCCGCTCGCGGCGAGCAGGTCGATGAGGTTGCCGCCGCGCTGGACGCTCGCCAGGGATCCCGCCGGCATGCCGATCTTGAGTACGGCTCGTTCCATGGAGGCCTCGCGCTTCTAGGGGAGAGGGCCTTGGGGCCCTAGATCTCTTCCAGGGTGTCGTCGGGCCGCAGGCGCCGGTAGTAGCAGGTCGGGTAGGGCGTCCCGTCCGCCCGCTTGGCGTGGCAGGCGCCGCGCCCCTGCGGCGTGACCAGGTAGACGAGCGAGTTCTGCTCGCAGTTGATGCGGATCTCCTCCACCTTGAGCAAGTCTCCCGAGGTGAGGCCCTTCTTCCAGAGCTCGTTGCGGCTGCGGCTGAAGTAGGTGGCGTAGCCGCTGCGCCGCGTCTCGGCCAGGGCCTCCCGGTTCGCGAAGGCCAGGATGAGTACGTCCTTGGTGCGTGCGTCCTGGGTGACCACCGGCACGAGCTTCTGGCCGTCGGGTCCGAAATCGAGCAAGAGCTCGCGGGTGTGTTCCTTGGACATGGCGGTCCTTCGCGAGGAGGACGGGGGCGGGCGGTCCCCCCTAGGATAGGCAAAGCGCCCGCCGCCCGCCACCCAGGCGCGCGCCGGGTCCGAGGCCCGCGGTAGGCGGCCCGGCCGGTCAGAAGAGCGCGTCGGGGAGCTTGAGGTTGGTGGTCACCTTCCCGAGGGTGAAGCGCGCCTCGAGCTTGTCGGCCGACCACACCTCCACCGCCCGCGGGAAGATCTCGCCGCCGATCGGCGAGCCGAAGTCGAGGAGGCGCACGTCGCGGTCGGCGCCGCCGAGGGAGGCCAAGAGCCGGATGGGCTGGAAGGTGAGCTTGTCGATCCAGGCCTGCGGGCGCGGGTCCTGGGGACGGGCCCCGAGCACCCAGGCGACCCGCTCGCCCAGCCGCCCGAAGGCCACCTCGCCGAGCGCCACCCCCCGGCCTGCCAGGCGCTCGGCCAGGTAGCGCTCGGGCTCGGCGCCGCCGGCGCCGCGCTCGGCGAGGAGCGCGCACAGGCCCTCGAGGAGCGCCCGCGCCGGCAGGACGCCGTCGAGCCCGCGCTGGCCGGCCATCCGCGCTCCCCGCAGGGAGAGGGTCGGCCGGGCGGCCGGAGGGGCGCCCTCCGGGGCGAGCTCGAGGCGGCAGCGCCCCGGCGCCTTCACGAACAGCGCCGCCGGTACCGACAGCTGGGGGGTCGGGGCGCCGCCGGTCCCGGCCGGCGGGGCGGTGGGGGTGGGCGGAGGCCCGCCCGGCCCGGCGAGGAGGGCCTTCAAGGCGAGCGCCCCGTCGCCCGAGAGTTCCAGGGTGCCGTCGGCCTCGAGGGAGGTGACGCCGAGCTCGTCGCGCTTCTGCACGACCCGCTTCAGGATGGCCGTGGCCGGCGGCAGGTAGGCGAGGGCCGGCGCGCCGAGGAGGAGCCCGGCGAGGACCACCGCCTGGCGGGCCCGCGGGAGCCGTCTCAACGCGCCACCTCGCGCAGGTAGGCGAGGAGAGGCTCGCGCAGGTCGGGCCGCTTGAGCGCGAAGGCGACGTTGGCCTTGAGGTAGCCGAAGCGGTCGCCGGCGTCGTAGCGGTTACCCTCGAAGCGATAGCCGAGCAGGCCCTCGCCCTCGGCCAGCACCGCCAGGGCGTCGGTGAGCTGGATCTCGCTGCCCACCCCGGGCTCGAGGCGGTCGAGGATCTCGAAGACTGTGGGCGGCAGCACGTAGCGACCGATGACCGCCAGGTTGGAGGGGGCGAGCGCCCGCGGCTTCTCCACGATCTTGTCGATGCGCAGGGTGCGCTCGTCGACCGGGTTCCCGGCGGCGATCCCGTAGAGGTGCGTCTCCGCCTCCGGCACCTGCATGAGGGCGATGGTGGCGAGGCCGTGCCGGGCGTAGCAGTCGGTGAGCTGCTTCGCGGCGGGCACCGGCGCGTCGATGATGTCGTCCCCGAGCATGACGAGGAAGGGCTCGTCCCCCACCACGTCCCGGGCGCACAAGACCGCGTGGCCGAGGCCGAGCGGCTCCTGCTGGCGCACCGAGACCACGTTGGCCATCTTGGCGATGGCGCGGATCTCGTCGCGCAACGCGGTCTTGCCGCTCCGCGAGAGGTGGGCCTCGAGCTCCTTCGCCACGTCGAAGTGGTCGACGATGGTCTCCTTGCCCTTGGCGTTCACGATGATGACGTCGCGCACGCCGGCCGCCACTGCCTCGGCCACGATGTACTGGATGGTGGGCGTGTCGACGATCGGCAGGAGCTCCTTGGCGACGGCCTTGGTGGCGGGCAGGAAGCGGGTGCCGAGGCCGGCGGCCGGGATGACCACCTTGCGGATGGGAAGGTGCTTCATGACCAGAGAATCTAGCGGCAGGGCCGCCTCGTTGGGAAGGACAGATCGAGCGAGAGCCCGGCCGCCCCGGGTAGAGCGCCTTCGCCCTCGAGGCGCCTCGGCGAGGCGGCCGCCCCCCGCAGGCGAGGGCCGACCTTCCCGGCGAGAGGCGGGCCCAACGCCCTTGCCGGCGCCTCCCGCTCTCGCCGGGCTCGAGCTCGATGAGCCGGCGCCAGGCCGCGAGGAGCGCTCCCTGGCCGGGCCGGGGCGAGCTCCTGCACGGCCGGCCGGAGCCCGTCGGGGCGGGTCTCGCGTCGACACCTCGCGCCGGAGGCGCTCCTCGCCCCTCGCGGATCGGAGCGGCGCCCCGCGTCCGGCCGCCGAGGGAGGCCCGGGGCCCTCGCCCCGCCCCTGCCACGTGACGCGGGACATCGCTTGCTCGGGTGGTCGGACACCGCTATCCTCGCCTCGTGAGAAAACTTCGTGTTCTCCTCGGGTTCGCGGTGGCGGCGTGCCTTCTCGTCCGGCCGGGACGCGCCGCGGCGGACGCCCCGGTGAACGCTGGCATCCCGGATCTCATCGGCGCCCGCGGCCTCGCGCTCGGGGCCTACCGCGGGGTGGTGACCGGCAACGACGGCCTGTTCACCAACGCCGCCTCCCTGGCCGCCCAGAAACGCTACGCCCTCGAGGGGCAGTGGCTCCTCGACCGCGCCGACGGACAGAACGCCCTCGAGGCCTTCTCCTTCTCGGTGGTCGACTCGAGTTCGGCCTCGGTCACCGGGGGGATCGACTACACGCGGGTGTTCTCCGGGCCCTGGTTGGGTAGCTTGGTCGAGGTCCCGGTCGCCTTCCCGGTCTCGAACGCGCTCTTCCTCGGCGTGAATGGCAAGTACCTGTCGCTCGGCGGCCCGGGCGGCGACTCGATGCGCACCCTCAACGTCGACGCCTCGGCCTACCTCAAGGCGAGCAACCTCATCGCCCTCGGGGTGTCGGGCTACAACCTCGTCGACGCCGGCCACCTCGAGGAGGCGCCGCGCGGGCTCGGGGCCGGGATCTCGCTCGGCGACAGCATCCACTACACGCTGGCCTTCGACTGGCGGGGCGATTTCGACCGGCAGAGCGGGGAGACCAACCTCTTCGCGGCCGGCGGCGAGTACCTGCTCTCCGGCTCCTACCCGCTGCGGGCGAGCTTCCTGCGGGACGGCACCCGCAACGCCAGCTTCTGGTCGGTGGGGGCGGGGCTCATCACCTCGGGTGGCTTCGGGCTCGACGTCTCCTACCGCCAGCGGGTCGAGAGCCCGCAGGAGTTCACGGTGGCGGTCGGCCTGAAGCTGTTCCTCTTCCAGTGATTGACCCGGCCGGCGGGGCCCCTCTCACCGCCGCTCGGGGCGCGAGGGGAGCACGACCGGGGTGCCCGTGGCGCCGTTACTCCCGCGCCACACCTCGACGCCCCACACCTCGCGGACCCGCTCGGCGGTGAGCACCGCGTCGGCGCTCCCTTCGGCCACCACCCGGCCGCGCGAGAGCACCACCAGGCGGTCGCAGGAGGCCGCGGCCAGGTTGAGGTCGTGCAGCACCGCCACCACGCACAGTCCGCCCCGCGCCGCCACCTCGGCCATGCGCATGGCCGACACCTGGTGGGCGAGGTCCAGGAAGGCGGTCGGCTCGTCGAGGAGCAGCACCCGCGGCTCCTGGGCGAGGGCGCGAGCGAAGAAGACCCGCCGGCGCTCGCCGCCCGACAGGGTCGACAGTCGCCTCTCGGCGAGGGCCACGAGGTCGCAGGCGACGAGGGCGCCCTCCACCGCCCCGCGGTCGAGCCTCGAGGGGCGGGCGAGGAGCCCCTGGCGCGGGGCGCGCCCCATCATGACCACCTCGCGCACGGTGAAGGGCCACGGGGCGCGGGGCTCCTGCGGCACCAGGGCCGCCAGCCGGGCCACCTCCCGCCGCGGCGCGCTCGCCGGATCGAGCCCGAAGAGGCGCACCGTGCCGGCGCCGGGAGCGCACAGGCCGGCCATGAGCCGGATGAGGGTGCTCTTCCCGGCCCCGTTCGGCCCGAGCAGGCCCACGAGCTCGCCGGCGTGCGCCGCGAAGGAGACGCCGTCGACCACCGGGCTCGAACCGTAGGCGAAGGAGGCCTCCTGCACCTTGACCGGCGTGCCGGCGGGCCACGCCGCGGGGGCGAGGGCCGGGCCCGCCATCAGGGCTCCCCGGAGGCGAGGCCGAGGAGCCGCTCGGCGTTGCGGCGGTAGAGGCGCTTCAGCACCTCGAGGGGCAGGCCCACCCCCTCGACTTCCCCGCGCCGGCCGCGGTCCGGGGCCGGGATGCCGACGTCGCGGGTCTCGAGGAAGCGCAGCACGTTCTCGAAGTAGAACCGGTGGTACCGGCCCCGGTGGAGCTCGCGATCGAGGAGGACCGGCAGCCCCTCCGGCACGGCGGAGTCCTGACCGGCGGGGGCCTCGAGGTAGTTGAGGCCGCTGCCGAACAGGATGCGGTTGGCGTGGGCGAGGAGCGCCGGCCGGACCGCCTCCCGGGCCCGACCGAGGTCCGGAAGGCGGAGGGCCGTGTCGAGCCACAGGTTCGCGAACCGGTCCATGGCGCCGAGGAGCCGCAGCGTGTCGTCGCCCGCACCGCCGGCGCGGGCGGCGACGAATTCCACTCGGGGGTGCTGTTCCACGAGGCGCAGGCGCTCCTCGAGCGTGCCCACCTCGCCGAGGATGACCGGCCAGCCGAGGTCCGCGCAGGCCCTCCAGATCGGCTCGCCCTGGCTGGAGAGCAGGGCCGGGCCGGGCGCCCCGAGGACCGCCAGCCCGCGCGCGCCGAGCGCGCGCGCGCGCGCCAGCCGGGCCGCCTCGCGGGCGGCCCAGCCGCCGCCGCCGTAGGCCTCGAAGTCGAGGTTCGCGAACACCACCACCCGCGCCCCGTGTGGCCGCGCCGCCGCCAGCTGGGCCTCGAGGAGTCCGCCCTCCGCTCCGCCGGCGAGGTTCACCACCGTGTCGATGCCCGCCATCCGGGCGACGCCGAGCGCCGTGTCCAGGGTGGCCGGACCGAGCTCCTCGTGCAGGTCGAGCTTGCCGATGTGCAGCGGGGTGAACGCCTCGGTGGGCGGGCGGGTGAGTCCGGGGTAGGCGCGCTCCACCGCCCGCGTCGCCCCCAGGGCGGCGAGGAGGGCGGAGAGGCAGAGGGCGGTCACGACGAGGCCCGCCCGCAGGGTGGGTCGGGAGGAGGTGGAGAAGGTCACGGTCCCCCCCAAGTCTAACCTCGCTCCGGCCGCTCGGCGCGCCGCAGGAGCCACAGGAAGAGCGGACCCCCGAGGAAGGCGGTCAGCGCCCCCACCGGCGGCTCGCTTCCGAGCGCCAGGAAGGCGAGCCGGGCGAGGGCGTCGGCCAGGACCAGGAAGGCGCCGCCGAAGAGGGCCGAGGCGGGCACGAGCAGCCGGTGGTCGGGGCCGAGCACCCGCCGGGCCGCGTGGGGGACGATGAGGCCGACGAAGCCGACCACGCCGGAGAGGGCCACCGCGGCCCCGGTGGCGGCGCTCGCCGCGAGCAGCACCACCGCCCGCGTGGCGCCGACCTCCAGGCCGAGGCTCGCCGCCTCGTCGTCGCCGAGGGCGAGCAGGTTCAGCCGGGCCGAGTAGAGGAGGAGCACGGCCACTGCGGCGAGGACGAAGAGCGCGCCGGCGAGGAGCGTGCCCGCCGGCTCGTAGCCGATGGCCCCCATGAGCCAGTACAGGAGCCGCGAGGCCTCGACCGGCGTCACCAGCACCTTGAGCAGGGAGATCACCGCGGCCGCGAAGGCGTTGAAGATCACCCCGACGAGGAGCGCGGTCTCCGGGACGAGGCGCCCGTCCACCCGGCCCACCGCGAAGACGAGCAGGGTGGCCCCGGCGGCGCCGGCCATCGCCCCCACCGCCACCGGGGGGGTCGAGCCGAGGAGCGGCCCCGCGCCGGCGAGGAGCTGGGAGGCGAGGCTCGAGGCGACGAGGACCAGGGCGCCACCCAGCGCCGCGCCCCCCGACACGCCCAGGACGAACGGCTCGGCGAGCGGGTTGCGCAGGAGCGCCTGGAGGGCCGTGCCGGCCACGGCCAGGGCGCAGCCTACCGCTGCGCCCAGGAGGGCGCGCGGCAGGCGAAGCTCGAAGACGATGGCGCGGTCGGGGGCGAGGCCCGCCAGGGCCCGGGCCAAGGAGATCCTCTGCGGGCCGAGGGCGCAGGAGGCCGCCAGGGCGGCGAGGAGGGCGAGCGTCCCGAGCGCCGCCACGGCGAGGAGCCGGCGCCGCATCAGGGGCTCCGCGCGGGGTGGAGCATCGGCCAGAGCTCGTCGAGGGCGCGGGTGAGGCGCGGCCCCGGCCTCAGGGCGGCGTCGTCGGGGAGGCGCCGGACCGCACCCCGCCGCACCGCCGGGATGGCCGACAGCCGGGCGAGGCCCTCGGGCGGCTCGAGCACCGCGCCGTCGATGACGAGGTCGGGGTCGTCGGCCACCGCCCGCTCGAGCGGGTAGAGCGGCCAGGGCCGGGACTCCTTCACGACGTTCTCGCCCCCGCTGAGGCGGAGGAGCTCGTCGGGGTAGGAGCCGGGACCGGCCACCACCAGGGGATCGTGGCCGACCACGAAGAGCACCCGGACCCTCGGGGCTGCCTCGGCCCGCGCGCGCGCCGCCGCCACCGAGCCCTCGAGGGCTCGGGCCAGCCCTTCGCCGGCACGGGCGGCCCCGAGAGCGCGCCCCACCAGGCGGGCGCTCGCGACGACGTCGGCCACGCTCACCACCGGCAGGGC
>DATJVF010000192.1:0-3020 GCA_035501995.1 Anaeromyxobacteraceae bacterium | reverse complement strand
GCCGCCCGGCGCTCGGGGGCCGCCCTGGCCGCGGCGGGGGCGCCCCTCGGCCCCGGGGGACCGGGCGTGGCCTGCGCCGGCGGGGGGGAGGGAGGCGGGGCGGAGGAGGGCGCGCGGGCCGGCACCTGGGTCACCGCCGAGCGCAGCTCCGCGCCGCCCACGGCGAGGAGCTTCTCGGCGATGCGGCGGGCCGTGCGGCGGCGCTCCGGCTCCGGCGCCAGGGCGTCGATCGTCTCGCCCGACCAGCGCCCGACCGCCCGGGCGGCGGTCCGGCGCACCTCGGGCGCCCGGTGGTCGAGGGCGCGCGCCAGCGCCCCCTGGGCGAGCGCGCTCGGACGGCCGGAGAGCGCCACCGCCGCCGTCCTCGCCACCCCCGGGTCGCGGTCGGACAGCGCCGAGGTGAGCGCCTCCTCGGCGGCCTCGCCGGGCGCGAAGCCGAGCAGGACCACGGCCCGCCGGCGCACGAGCGCGCTCGGGTCGGCGAGCGCCCCGGACAGGCGTGGCACCGCTCCCGACCGGTCGAGAGCGGCCACCGCCTCCAGGGCGGCCGCGCGCACCGGCGGCCGCTCGTCCGAGAGCTCGCGCCAAGCGAGGCTCGCCGCCGAGGGCTCGCCGAGCGCCCCCAGCGCCGCGAGCAGGCTCACCTTCACCAAGGGGTCCTTCTCGCGCCCGAGCGCCACCGCCAAGAGGGGTGCGGCGCTCTTCGAGCCGAGCGCGCGCAGCCCCTCGGCGGCCCGTCGCCGCACGCCAGGGTCCTCGGCCCCGAGGTCGTCGAGGGAGGCCTCGAAGAGCACCCGCTCGGAGCGGGTGGAGAAGGCGGGGAGGGCGTCGACCTGCGCCCGGGTGACCTCGATCCGGCCCGCCTGCTCGAAGCGGGTGGCGACCGCGGACACCTTGGCGGCGGGCTCCGCGCCCGGCCGGGGCGTCCCGGTCTGTAGCCGGATGCCGGCGGCCTCGGCGGCGCGGCGCCACTCCCCCAGCGTTTCGATCTCGGCTCGCAGCTCGGCGATGAAGCCGGCCAGGTCGTGGGCGCTGCCCGGGTCTTCCTCCTCGTCGGCCGGGGCGCCCGCCACGCGGGCCCGCTCGATCATCCCCGACAGAAACCGCTCGCGCTCGGCCTCGAGCAGCGCGACCCGCTCGGCGAGCTCCTTCACCTGCAGGGCCGCCGCGGCGCGCTCGCCGCGCAGCTTGGCGAGCTCCTGCTCGTGCTCCGACTCGCGGCGCCGGGCGGAGCCTGCCTCCTCGCGCGAGCGAGCGGCGGTGGAACGCGCCGCGTCGAGCTCGCTCTCGAGGCTCGAGACCTTGCACTCAAAGAAAACGATCTTCTCGAGCGCGCTCCTGAGCAGCTCCTCGGGACTCCCGCTCACCCGACCTCCCCGTCCGACCCCGACCCACCCACGCTTGCAAGATCGCCGAGTGATCCCGAACTCTTGCGATGATATCGCAGCATACGGAACCGGGGTCGAAAAGGCAAACCTCACCTCAACCCCTGCAAGGGGCCCTTTCCTGGGAGAGCGGTCGCGCCCGGCCTGGTCCGCCCCGGCGGCGGACCCTCAAGCCTTGGACGGGCTCTCGGGGGGCCCACCGAGCGCGAAGGGCGAGCGCCGCCAGAACCGTGGCAGGCGCCCGGCGGCGAGCTCGAAGAGCGCCTCGTCGCTCCTCGCCACCCGGACCTCGCGGCCGCGGACCTCGAGCACCTCGTCCCAGCGCACCACCCACTCGAGCGGCTGCCAGAAGCCCCGCTCGACCTCGAAGCCCCAGGCCTCGCAGCGCGTGACCTTGCCGAGGCGCGCTCCGTTCGCGTCGACCACCGCCATCCCCCGGCGCACCTCGCCCTCGCGCATGCCGCAAGGGTGTGGCCCGTGGGCCCCGGGCGCACCGCCCCGGCCGGAGCGGGCTCGAGATCACAGGCGGTCGAGCTCTTCCTTCCCGATGGTGGGCGCCCAGGCGAGGAACTCGTACTGCGCGAGGCCCTCCCTCACGAAGGGATCGGCGTCGCGGAGGGCGAACAGGGCCCTCGGTTCCGGCGGGGCCGCGAAGCGCAGGAGGAGCGCCCCGCCCGAGCGGGGCTCGAAGGGTCCGGAGGCGAGGAGGACCCCCTCCCTCTTGAGGTCGCGCAGGTAGGCGCGATGGGCGTCGACGGTCTTCAGCACTTCCTCGAGGGGCTTCAGGTAGCGGATGAGGGCGATGACGTACATGCCATCTCTTCTAGCGCGGGCGGGGCGCGGCGTCACGTTCCGGGGGCCGCTTGACCCGGGCCGCCCGGACCTTGAGTACGCGCCGGGGATTGGCCTCGCTCACCGTGAAGAGCCATCCGCGGTGGAAGAAGCGGTCGCCGGACACCGGGATGGCACCGGCGAGGGCGTTCAGGAACCCGCCCACCGTCTCGTAGGCACCTTCCTGCGGCACCTCCCCCCCCGCCAGCCGGTTGAAGTCGGCCACCGGGGTGTCGGCGCGGACGGTGTAGGTCCCGTCGGGATGGGCCTCCACCCCCTTGCCCTCCTCGACCTCGAACTCGTCGCCGATCTCGCCGACGATCTCCTCCAGCACGTCCTCCAGCGTGCAGATGCCCATGACGCCCCCGTACTCGTCGACCACCACCGCCATGTGGATGTGGTTGCGCTGCATCTCGCGCAGGAGCTGGTCGACCCGCTTCGACCAGGGCACGAAGTGCGGGGGGCGGATGAGGTCGCGCAGCACGATGAGCTCGGGGTGCTCGAGGAGCGGCACCAGGTCGCGCGCGTGCAGGGTGCCCACCACCTGGTCGAGGGTCTCGCGGTAGATGGGGAGCCGGGAGTGGCCCTCCTCGGCGAGCAGGCGCAGGATCTCCGGGACCGGGGTCTCGATCTCGATGGCGACCACCTCGGTGCGCGGCACCATCACGTCGCGGGCGACCTTCTCGCGGAAGTCGAACACCGCCTGGATGAGCTCGCTCGTCGCCTGGTCGGCGGGCGGGCCGGCCGAGCGGGCGTACTCGGCGAGCGCCCGCTCCATCTCCTCCCGGGGGGGCGGGGGGAGGG
>DATJVF010000191.1:0-3180 GCA_035501995.1 Anaeromyxobacteraceae bacterium | reverse complement strand
AGTAGCGGCAGGTGGGCGGCCCGGCCCTGGTCCTCTCGCGCTCCTCCGGCGCCGTGCGCTCGAGCTCCAGCGGCTCGAGCGCCACGGCCTCGACCGCGCCGTGGGCGGTGCGCTCCACCCACGCCTGCGCCTCCGGGGGTGGTGCGGGGGCGGGCGCCTGAAAGGTGGGCTCGAGCTCTGGCATGGGGTCTGGGTCGAGCGCCGAGAGGTCCGGATCGAAGGCCGTCGGCTCGAGGGCCTCGAGGGGGGGGACCGCCGGCGCCTCGGGGGCGCCGTCCTCGCCGAGGGAGAGGCCGCAGGCGTCGCAGACCTCGCCGTGCTCCTGGAGGTGTTCGCAGACCGGGCAGACGGGCATCGTCGCCATGGTAGCAGAGGCTCGCCCCCGCCCGAAGCGCGGGGGGCGACGGCCAGGGTCAGGAGCCCCGGGTGAAGGGCACGAAGCGCACCGGCAACAGATCGCTCACCGCGCTCGTGCCGTCCTCGCCGCGCTCGTAGAGCCTCAGCACCTGGGCCATGGGGTCGGCGCCCACCGGGATGACCATCCGCCCGCCGGGCGCGAGCTGGGCGATGAGCGCCTGGGGGATCTCGGCCGGCGCGGCGGTCACCAGGATGCCGTCGAAGGGGGCCGCCTCCGGCCAGCCGGCGTGCCCGTCGCCCACCCGCAGCTCCACGTTCGCGAGGTGCATGGACCCGCGGAGCACCTCGCCGGCCAGGGCGGCGAGCTCGGGGACGATCTCGATCGAGTACACCTGGCGGGCGAGGAGCGCCAAGAGCGCGGCCTGGTAGCCGGAGCCGGTACCGATCTCGAGGACGCGCTCGTCGCCCGAGAGGCGCAGGGCCTCGGTCATGTAGGCCGCGATGTAGGGCTGGGAGATGGTCTGGCCGTGCCCGATGGGCAAGGGGTAGTTGCCCTCGGCCTCCGCGACGAGCGCCTTGGGGACGAAGAGGTGGCGCGGCACCTGCTCGACGGCCCACAGCACCCGCGGGTCGTGGATGCCCATCCCCTCGAGCTGCCTCGCGAGCGCGCGGCTCACTCCGCGCATGATACGCGCCGGGAACCTCGGGGGTGGCCGGCCGCGCGCTGCCCCTGCGGGTCCCCTCGTGCGCCGGCTACCCGACCCGGGCCAGGGCGAGCCGGCCCGCCCAGCGTTCCCGCAGCGCCTCGGCGGCGGCGGCGTGCTCGGGCCGCTCGAGCCGAGGGTCGGCCGCCGCCAGTGCGAACGCCTCCTCGCGCGCCTCCAGGAGGATGGCCTCGTCCCGGTAGAGGTCGGCCACCTCGAGGAGATCCTGCCCGGACTGGCGGGTCCCGACGAGCTCGCCGGGACCGCGCAGGCGCAGGTCGGCGCGGGCGATCTCGAACCCGTCCTCGGTGGCCTCCAGCACCCGCAGGCGCTCGCGGGCCTCCCCGCCCCCGCGGCCCAGGCGGGCGACGAGGAGGCACAGGCTCGGGGCGGTCCCCCGCCCCACCCGCCCGCGCAGCTGATGCAGCTGGGAGAGGCCGAAGCGCTCGGCGTGCTCCACCAGGAGGGCCGTCGCGTTCGGCACGTCCACCCCGACCTCGATGACGGTGGTGGTGACGAGCACGGCGAGCTCGCCCTTGCGAAAACGCGCCATGACTGCCTCCTTCTCCTCGGACCTCATCTGCCCGTGGAGCAGGCCCACCGGGTGCGGGCTGAACACACTCGAGAGCTCCTCGGCGCCCGTCTTGGCGTCGGCGAGGTCGCTCTTCTCCGACTCCTCCACGAGCGGGTAGACCACGTAGGCCTGGCGACCCTGGGCGAGCTCGCCGCGGACGAGCTCGTAGGCCCGCTCCCGCTCCGCCTCGGCGAAGACCCGCGTCTTCACCGGCCGGCGGCCGGGCGGCCGGCCGTCGATGGTGGACTGGTCGAGGTCCCCGTAGAAGGCCAGCGCCAGGGTGCGCGGGATGGGGGTGGCCGTCATGACCAGCACGTCGGGCCGCTTGCCCTTGGCGATGAGGCGGGCCCGCTGCAGGACCCCGAAGCGGTGCTGCTCGTCGATCACCACCAGCCCGAGCCGCTCGAGGGCCACGTCCTCCTCGAGGAGCGCGTGGGTGCCGACGGCGATGCGGGCCCGTCCGGAGGCGAGCGCCTCCCGCGCTTCGCGCTGCGGCCGCCCGCGGGCCCGGGAGCCCAAGAGCGCGAGCTCGACCCCGCTCCCTTCGAGCCAGCGCCCGAGGGTGCGGGCGTGCTGCTCGGCCAGGATCTCGGTGGGCGCCATGAGGGCGGCCTGGTAGCCCGAGCGCACCGCCAGCCCGAGGGCACAGAACGCCACCGCCGTCTTGCCGCTACCGACGTCGCCCTGCAGGAGGCGGTTCATGGGCTCGCTCGCCCCCATGTCGCGGGCGATCTCCTCGAGCGCCCTCTCCTGGGCCGAGGTGAGCGCGAACGGCAATAGGCCCCTCACCTCGGCGAGGCGCGCCGCGGAGACGTCGAAGGCGATGCCCTGCTCGCGCCGGACGCCCAGGCGGCGCTGGGCGAGCGCGAGCTGGAGGAAGAAGAGCTCCTCGAAGACGAGGCGGCGAAAGGCCGGCGTGGCGCGCGCGGCGGCGGCGAGGGGCGCCGTGCCCGCCGGCGGGAAGTGGGCCTGCCGCAGCGCCGCGGCGGCGCCGAGGAGCCCGCGCCGCTCGCGCACCGCGCGCGGGAGGTCGTCCACCGCCAGCGGGGCGAGCTCGTCGCACAGCCGCTTCATGAGCTTTCTCAGGGCCGGGTGCTGGTAGTCGGCCGGGCCGGCGTAGACCGGGACCACCCGGCCGAAGTTGGCCGAGTCCCCCGGCCCGAGCTTCTCCACCTCCGGCTGCCGCATCTGCCGGCGCCCCCCGAAGCCCTCGCTGACCGTGCCGCTCGCGAGGAAGGTCGTCCCCGGCACGAACTGCTTCAGGCGCCAGGAGGGGGGATTGAAGAAGACGAGGTCGAGCCGCCCGCTCCCGTCGACGAGCTCGACGTGGAGGAGGGGCTGGCCCTTCTTCATGCGCGCCCGGCGGGCCGCCCGCACCTGCCCGACGGCGATGCAGGCCTGGCCGAGCTCGAGCTCGGCCAGGGTCACCAGCCGGGTGCGATCCTGGTAGGCCCTGGGCCAGAAGCCGAGCGCCTCCTCGACCGTGCGGTGGCCGCGCTCCTCGAGGAGCGACCGCGGCGCCGGGTGCACGCGCGGCAGTGCGGC
>DATJVF010000190.1:0-12660 GCA_035501995.1 Anaeromyxobacteraceae bacterium | reverse complement strand
CTCCGACCCGGCCGTCACCCGCCATCTGGCCGCCTTCCTCGTCCGCCACCGCGCGGCCCTGAAGGACGAGGGGGGCGGCGCAGCCTTTCTGCACCCGACCGCCGTGCTCTTCAACGGCGGCGTCCTCAAGGCCCCCGAGCTCAAGGCGCGCATCCTGGAGGTACTCGGCGGCTGGGCGGCCGCGGACGGCGGTCCGGCCCCGCGCGAGCTCCCGGGGACCGACCTGGACCTCGCGGTGGCGCGGGGCGCCGCCACCTTCGGCCGGGTCCGGGCCGGTCGCGGCATCCGGATCCGCGGCGGGACCGCCCGCGCCTACTACGTCGGCATCGAGACGGCGATGCCGGCGGTCCCGGGCCTGCCGCCTCCCGTCGAGGCCCTCTGCGTCGCCCCCATGGGCATGGAGGAAGGGTCGCGCGCCGAGCTCGCCACGCGCGAGCTCGGGCTCGTGGTGGGGGAGCCGGCCCGCTTCCGCTTCTTCGCCTCGTCGGCGCGCCGCGACGACGCGGTCGGCGCGGTGGTCGAGCGCGAGGCGGAGCTCGACGAGCTCGCTCCCATCGAGACCACCCTGCCCGCCGAGAGCGGCGAGGTGGGCCAGGTGGTCCCGGTCACGCTGGTGGCGCACGTGACCGAGATCGGCACGCTCGAGCTCTCCTGCGTCGACGGGCAGGGGCGCACCTGGAAGGTGGAATTCAACCTGCGCGGCGAGGGCGGGTCCGCCCCGGGCCCGGGCACCGCCTAGAGGTCCACGACCCTTGTCCCGGGCCGCCCGCTTCCTCGTCGGCATCGACCTCGGCACCATCAACACGGCCCTCGCCTACCTCGACCTCGCTCGCGAGGGCGATCCGGCGGAGGCCCTGACGGTGCTCTCCATCCCGCAGCTCGTCGCGGCGGGCGAGGTGGGCGATCGGCGGCTGCTCCCCTCCTGCGCCTATCTCCCCGGCCCGCACGAGCTCCCCCCGGACGCCCGCCGGCTCCCCTGGGGCGAGGCGGAGGTGGTGGTGGGCGAGCTCGCCCGCTTCGAGGGCGCTCGCGTCCCCGGCCGGCTCGTCGCCTCCGCCAAGAGCTGGCTCAGCCACCCGCGGGTGGACCGCACCGCCGACATCCTCCCCTGGGGCGCCCCGGAGGGCGTGCCCCGCCTCTCCCCGGTGGCCGCCTCGGCCCTCTACCTCCGGCACCTCGTGCAGGCCTGGGCGCTCCGCTTTCCCGAGCACCCCTTGCCGGGCGAGGAGGTCGTCCTCACGGTCCCCGCCTCCTTCGACGAGGTGGCGCGCGAGCTCACCCTGCGGGCCGCCCGCGAGGCGGGCCTCGAGCACCTCACCCTGCTCGAGGAACCGCAGGCGGCCTTCTACGACTTCACCCGCCGCCACCGCGAGGACCTCGCGGCGGCCCTCGGCGCACACCGGCTGGTCCTGGTCTGCGACGTGGGGGGCGGCACGACCGACTTCACCCTCATCCACGCGGCGGTCGAGCAGGGGGCCCCGGTGCTCTCCCGCATCGCGGTGGGCGACCACCTCCTGCTCGGCGGCGACAACGTCGACCTCGCCCTGGCCCGGGTAGCCGAGGAGCGGCTCGGGGCGCGCCTCGACGCCCTGCAGTGGTCGCTCCTCGTCCAGGCCTGCCGCTCGGCCAAGGAGGCGCTCCTCTCCGAGGGCGGCGCCCGCGCGCCGGTCACCGTGGCCGTCCCCGGCCGCGGCAGCCGGCTCGTCGCGGGCACCCTCTCCGCCAAGCTCAGCCGCGAGGAGGTGACGGCCACCCTCCTCGACGGCTTCTTCCCACACCTCGCCCCGGACGAACGGCCGCGGCGGCGCGGCCGGACCGCCCTCGTCGAGCTCGGCCTTCCCTACGAGGCGGACCCGGCCGTCACGAGGCACGCCCTCGCCTTCCTGCGCGACCACGCGGCCGAGGTGGAGACCGTCACCGGCCGGCCCGGCCCCCTCCCCCGCCCGGACGCCCTGCTCCTCAACGGAGGGGTCTTCACGCCCCTCGTCGTCCGGGAGCGCCTGCGCGAGGTCCTCTCGGGCCTCTTCCCCTCCGCCCCCCCGATCGAGCTGCTCGACACCGACCGGCTCGATCTGGCGGTGGCGCGCGGGGCCGCCTTCTTCGCCTTCGTGCGGCGCGGGTTCGGGCTGCGCATCGGCGGCGGCGCCGCCCGGGCCTACTTCGTGGGGGTCGACGCGCCCGGCCCCTCGGGCAAGGCCATCTGCCTCATCCCCCGCCACCAGGAGGAGGGCACCGAGGTCGAGGTGCCGCGCACCTTCACCCTGAAGCTCGAACGGCCGGTCCGCTTCCAGCTCTACGCCACCCCCAAGGCGCGCTTCGAGCGCCCGGGCGACCTCGTGGCGGTGGAGGCCGGGGCCTTCGAGGCCCTGCCGGCCCTCGAGACGGTGCTGCGGGGCGGGGCCCCCGGGGCGAGCGAGGTGGTGGTGCGCCTGCGGGCGGCCCTGACCGAGATCGGGACCCTGGAGATGTTCTGCGTGGATGAGGCGAGCCGGGCGCGCTGGAAGCTCGAGTTCTCGCTGCGCGGCGGGGAGGTGGAGGTGGAGGGTGGGGCTCCCCCGGCCGAGACCCTTGCCACGACGAAGCGCTTCGCGGAGGCGCGGGAGCTCGTCCTGCTCTCCTACGGCAAGCGGCCGGCCCCGGTCGACCGCCGGGAGGTGAAGGGCCTCGCCCGCGCCCTCGAGCGGGTGCTCGGCCCCCGCGCGAGCTGGACCGTCCCGGTCCTGCGCGAGCTGTGGTCCAACCTCCACGCCGGCATGGCCCGCCGCAGGCGGAGTGCCGACCACGAGCGGCTCTGGCTCTCCCTCACCGGCTACGCCCTGCGCCCGGGCTTCGGGGCCCCGCTCGACGCCTGGCGCGCCGCCGAGACCTTCACCGCCTTCGGTGAGGGGCTCCAGTTCCAGGGTGAGCCCCACCTCTGGCAGGCCTGGTGGGTGCTGTGGAGGCGCATCGCCGGCGGGCTCGACGCGGCGGCGCAGGAGCGGATCCTCGACGCGCTGATGCCGTTCTTGCCTCCGGCCGACCCCCGCCGTCCGCGGCCGCGGGTGGCCGGCGTGAAGCCCGAGGCCCAGGACGAGATGATCCGCCTCGCCGCCAGCCTCGAGCGGGTCGCCCCGGCCCGCAAGCGCCTGGCGGGCGAGGCGGTCCTCGAGCGCGTGGCCCGCGAGGGCCCCCTGCCGCACCTCCTGTGGTCCGTCGGGCGGCTGGGGGCGCGGGTACCCTTCCACGGCAGCGGGCACACCTGCCTCGAGCCGCTCTTGGCGGAGGCCTGGCTCGAGAAGCTGCTCGACCTCGAGGTGCGCAGCCCGGAGCTCGCCTTCGCGGTCGCCCAGCTCGCGCGCTGCTCGGGCGACCGCGCGCGCGACCTTCCGCCCGAGGCCACGTCGCGCGCCCTCGCCGCCCTTGCCGAGGCCGGGGCGCCCGAGGCCTTGCAGCGGACGCTGCGCGAGCCCTCGGAGCTCGATCTCGCCGAGGAGCAGCGGATCTTCGGGGAGAGCCTGCCGGCCGGGCTCAAGCTCGTGGGATGAAGGCCACCGCGCGAGGGGACCGGACCGAAGCCGAGGAGCGGCTCGCGCGCGTACCCTTCCGGGCCCTCCATGGCCTCGCGGCATCGCTCGACCGCCCCCTCGGCGAGGTCCTCCTCGGCGCCCCGGCGGAAAAGGTGCTCGACCGCTACCTGCGCGACCACCCGGCGCTCGACCGCGAGGCGCGGGCGGCGGTGGCGGAGGCGATCTTCGGGGTGGGCCTGTGGCGTCGCCGGCTCGCCTGGCACGCCGGCCTCGACGAGGTCGCGGCCGAGCCGTCGCGGGCGACGGCCGCGGACGCCCGCAGCCTCCTCTTCGCCCTCCTGCGCGACCTCGCCGGATGGGAGGGCCGGGAGGCGGCCCGGCTCCTCGAGCTCGAGGAGGGGGCGCTGCCCGAGCCCCGTCCCCCGCCGCAAGCGCTCGAGGTGCGCGCCTCGCTCCCCGGCTGGCTCGCCCGCGCGCTCGGCGAGGAGCTCGGCGAGGAGAGCGTGGCCCTGGCGGAGGCGCTGGCCCTGCCCGGACCTGTCGCCCTGCGCCCGAACCTCCTACGGACCACGCCCGGTGCGCTCCGGGCGCGTCTCGCCGCCCTGGGGGTGGCGACCTTGCCCGGGCGGCTCGTCCCGGGCGCGCTCATCGTCACCTCGCCGCGCCCCAACCTCTACCGGCTGGCCGCCGAGCTCGCGGGGTGGTTCGAGGTGCAGGACGAGGGGAGCCAGCTCGTCGGGGCCCTCCTCGGCGCCCGCCCGGGCGAGGCGGTGCTCGACCTGTGCGCCGGGGCGGGCGGCAAGGCGCTGCAGCTCGCCGCCCTGGTCGGCCCGGGCGGCACGGTCCACGCGAGCGACGTGGACCAAGAGCGGCTCGGCCGGCTGGCCCGGCGGGCGGCGCGGGCCGGGGCGAGCGGCATCGTCCGGGTGCACGGGGCGATCCCGCCCGAGGACCTCCTCGTGGACCGGGTCCTCGTCGACGCTCCCTGCTCCGAGCTCGGGGCGCTGCGGCGCGGGCCGGACGCGCGCTTCCGCCTCGACCCGGCGAGCTTCGCAGGGCTGCCGGCGCTGCAGCGGGCGCTCGTCCTGCGGGGCCTCGCCCACCTGCGCCCGGGCGGCGTGCTCGCCTACGCGACCTGCACCTTCCCCCGCGCCGAGAACGAGGCGGTGGCCCTGGCGGTCGAGGAGGCCGCGCCCGAGCTCGAGCGGCACCGGCCCGACCCGGCCCGCGCGCCGGTCACGCCCGAGGGGTTCGTCCGCACCTGGCCGCACCGCCACGGGTGCGACGGCTTCTTCGTGGCGTTATGGCACAAGCATCGCCGGGCATGACTTGCGGCCCGAACCGTGTTTTCCTCATGGGCCCTAGCGACCCCACGGCCGCCGCAAGACCCGAGGATCCGCGATGTCGCACGAGCCGGGTTCCATCTATTCGAAGCTCGCCGCCCTCTGGTCGCGCGAGGACGAGCCGTCGCGCGAGCTCCTCGCCGAGACGAGCGACGCCCTGGGGACGCTCCAGCCAGCCGACCTCGTGCCGCTCTCGGCGCTGGTGGAGACCCTGCTCGCCAAGGTCCACGCGGTGGGGTCGAGCGAGCCGGCCCGGCGGGCCCTGGGCGCGCTCCTCGACACCGTACGGCGACGCTTCTTCACCGAGGCCCTGCCGCCGGAGCAGATCGCCGATTGGGTCCGCCTGCTCGTGCCGGTCCTCGACCGCGCCGACTACACGCTGGGGGCGGTCCTGCGGGCGCGCGAGGAGAGCGACCCCCGGACGGTCGCCATGCGGGTCCTGGGGACCGACGCCTGCGAGCTGACGGTGGCCGACGTGGCGCGGCGCACCCGCTCCATCGCGCGCGGTCTGCTGGCCCTCCTGCACGACGACGCGGGCGGCAAGGTGGCCATCCTCTCGGAGAATTCCCTCGAGTCGGCCCTCTGCGACCTCGCCTGCCTCACGAACGGCATCGTGGACTTCCCGCTGCCCGCCAACGCGGTGGCCGAGCAGGTGGTCCTCATGCTGCGCCACTCCGGGGCGCGCGTCTTGCTCGCCTCCGACGAGGAGCAGGTGGCGAAGGTCCTACCGGCCCTCTCGACCCTGCCCAACCTGAACCACGTGGTGGCGCTCTCCCGCACCTGCGCCGACCGCCACGGGCTGCTCTCGCTCGAGCAGATGATCGGCCAGGGCGGCGGCTCCTTCGACGACCTGCTGCGGGTGACCCGGGCGGCGGAGGTGAAGAGCCGCGAGCTCGCCACCGTCATGTACACCTCGGGCACCACCGGGCGCCCCAAGGGCATCGCCTTCTCCCACCTCAACATCGTCTCCAAGCGGCTCTTCCGCGGCTTCGCGCTGCCGCAGATCGGCGAGGGCGACGTCTTCCTCTGCTACCTGCCGCTCTACCACACCTTCGGGCGCTGGCTCGAGATGACGGGCAGCCTGTGGTGGGGAGCGACCTACGTCTTCGCGCGCTCCACCTCGCACGGCTCGCTGCTCGAGGACTTCCGCACCGTCCGCCCCACCGTCTACATCAGCGTGCCGAAGAAGTGGATCGAGCTGCACGAGTCGGCGGTGCAGGCGGCCGCCTCGGACGACCCCACCGAGACCGCCGCGCACCTGAAGGCGCTCACCGGCGGCCGGCTGCGCTACGGGCTCTCGGCGGCCGGCTACCTCGACCCGGTGGTCTTCAAGGCCTTCCACCGGGCCGGCATCGAGCTCTGCTCCGGCTACGGGATGACCGAGGCCACCGGCGGCATCACCATGACCCCGCCGGGCGACTACGTCGAGCAGTCGATCGGCAAGCCGCTGCCCGGGATCGAGTGCCGCCGGGCCGACGACGGCGAGCTGCTCATCCGCGGCCCCTACGTGAGCCAGGGCTACTACGGCCCGGCGGGCATCGAGCCGTCGCTCGATCCGCAGGGCTGGTTCGCCACCGGGGACCTCGTCTCGGTCGACCCGGCCGGCCACTTCCGCATCGTCGGCCGCAAGAAGGAGATCTACAAGAACCGGGCCGGGCAGACCATCGCGCCCCAGCGGGTGGAGAACCTGTTCCGCGACTTCGACGTGGTGGCCCAGTGCTTCCTGGTCGGCGATCACCGCGAGTACAACACGCTCCTCATCTGGCCCAACTACGAGATGGTGCCCGGGCTCAAGGAGCGATCGGAGCTCGAGGTGAACGAACTCCTCTCCTCGCTGGTGGCCTCCGCCAACCGCTTCCTCGCCCCCTTCGAGCGGGTGGTGGCCTTCCAGGTCCTGCCGCGGGCGCTCGACGAGGCGAACGGCGAGCTCACCAAGAAGGGCACCTTCAAGCGCGAGGCGGTGGAGAAGAACTGGCTTCCCCTCATCGAGAAGATGTACGTCCAGAAGTACCTCACCCTGGCGGTGGACGGCCTGTCGCTGCGCATCCCGAACTGGGTCTTGCGGGAGATGGGCGTCCTGCAGCACGAGATCGCGCTGCACGACGGGGTGCTCTCGGCCGGGGCCCGCTCGATGCGGGTCGCCACCGAGGCCGGCGTGCCGGGCTCGATCTTCCTCGGCGACCTGGCCTACGCCTACCAGGGCTCGGCGCTCGACCTCGGGGGCCTGCTCGCCCAGCCCGGGCTCTGGCTCGGCAACGACGGCCTCGTCACCTTCATCGGCGACGAGGCCTTCCGCTCGCTGGTGGTGCGGCGGCGGCGGGGCGGGCCCGCCACCCGGATCGACCCGCGGGTCTGGCCGGCGCCGGCGCGGGTGACCCGCCTGCTCGAGGTGGCAGAGTCGGACCAGGTCACTTTCCGCAGCCTGCACGGGGCCGCCGAACTGCTCCGGGCCGAGCGCCCGGAGGCGCGCCAGGCCATCGCGCACCTGCAGCGCGCGCTCTCGAGCGGCCGCGGCGAGCACGTCGAGCTGTCGCGGGCCCTCCTCCGGCGGGCCGCCGACGCCCCCGACGAGGAGATCCGGCGCCGCGCCTTCCGGGCGCTGCTCCCCGACGAGGAGGCCTCCGAGACCCTCGCCACCCTCCGCCTATTCCTCGACCGCCTCGGGCCGCTCGCCCTGCGCGACGAGGACCTCGCCTCGCTCGGCGAGCGCGGGCTCTCCGACGCCCAGCTCGAGGTGCTCCTGGCCTCCCTCTCGGCCGACGCCGCCCTCGAGCCGGTGCGGGACCCCTCCGATCGCCGGGTGCTGGTGGGCACCATGCGGCTCCTCACCGCGCACGCCATCGCCCACCCGCGCTGGTACGCCAACGTGCGGGTGCCGCTGGCGCGCCTCTCCCTGCACGAGGACGAGGAGCTCGGGGCGCGGGCGAGCGAGGAGCTCGACCGGCTACGGCGCGGCTTCTCCAACTGGATCGGCCCCAACCTGCGCCTCGCCATCGACCCCGTCACCGGCAGCGAGTACGGCTGGAAGGAGGTGGTGGGCTTCGAGCACGGGATCGGCGAGCGCGCCCGCGAGCTGCTCCTGCGGGCCATCGCCGACACCACCATCGTGCGCGCCTCGGTGTTCCTCTTCGGACGGGGGGCCCTGCTCTCCCTGGCCGACATCCCCCCCGGCGGCGCCACGGTGAGCCAGCTCGGCACCGGCCACGGCAAGAGCGTCTACCGGCTCTCCATCCATACCCGCGGCCGCGAGACCTTCGACATCGCCCTCAACCTGGTCTCGGCCATGCACCCGGCCGAGCTGCGCGAGGAGATCTCGTGGCTCCTCGCCGCCGGGGCTCCGCCGCCGCTGGTGGAGGCCTTCGGGGGCTACTACCCGGAGTACGGCATCTTCACCGAGGAGTACATCCCCGGCGATCAGGTGGCGAAGCAGGTCGAGCGCCTCGAGCGCCACGGCGAGTCGAAGCGGCTCAAGGCCCTCTGGCCCTTCCTCGCCTGGTCGTCGGTCTCGGCCCACGTGGCCTTCTGGGACCGCACCGGCCGCAGGCTCGCCCTGCGCGAGCCGTCGCCCGAGGCCTTCATCGTCCCCTCGCACGACTACCACTCGGGGACCCGCCTGGTCTCCATCTCGGACCGCTCCCCCTGCGGAAGCCTGGACGAGCTCCTCGACCGCTTCCAGTCGTTCTTCCTGAACCGGGTCGAGGCGCCCCGCCCCGAGCTGCAGGGGGAGGTGACCGACACCGTCCTCTACTCGGCGGTGGTCGACGCCCTCGGGCTGAACCGCGCCCGCGGGCTGCTCGAGATGGCGGCCCGGGTCGACCGGCGAGGTCCGGCCATCGCCGCCTTCCTCGAGCACATGAAGGAGCACGGCTACACCCCCCTCAGGGTGTACTTCGCGGCCCGGCGCTACCAGCGCTGGCTGGAGGTGAACCCGGCCGCCACCGTCGAGGCGCGGGGCAAGATGCTGAACGAGCTCGCCGGGACCTACCGCCTCTCCGAGGTGGAGGCCCTCTGGCCGGACACCCGCATCCGCTTCTTCCGGCAGACGGTGTTCGCCTCGGCCCGGCCCGAGCTCGGAGCGGCGCTCGACCGGCTCATGCAGCGTGCCCGCGCGGTCGGCACCGGCGCGGACCTCGAGGAGCAGGTGGCCGCCAACCGCCTGGCCATCCGCCCGACCGCGGAGGAGGACTACTTCCTCGCCCGCATGACCTACCGCTACCTCACCCCCGGCGACGAGGCGCGGCTCATCTCGCTCCACTCGGGGGACCGGCAGGTGACCGAGGTCATGCTCGGCCTGCGCGACGCCCAGGGCAACCGCTTCTGGGTGCGCGCCCCGGCCAACCCCCGCGAGGTGGCGCGCCTGCTCCAGCTGTTCCACGACGCCAACCTGGCGGTCACCTTCACCGCCGATCACGAGTTCCTGCTGGCGCTCGACTCGAACGACACCGTGCTCGGAGGGGTCTTCTCGCGCGCCATCAGCCCCGAGCGCACCCACATGGAGAAGCTGGTGGTGGCCCGGAAGCACCGCGGCCTGGCCGTCGCCGACGGGCTCATGCGCGAGTACTTCCGGAGGCTCAGGGCCCAGGGCGTGAAGGCGGTCGAGACCGGCTACTACCAGCCGGAGTACCTGCGCCGCTACGGGTTCAGGACCGACCCCTCCTCGGGCGGCCTGGTGGTGGACATCGCAGAGGCGGAGGCGCGGCCTTAAGAGACCGAGAGAGAGCCATGGCCCAACCCTGGCGGATCATCGACACCACCCTGCGCGAGGGCGAGCAGTTCGCCAAGGCCGCCTTCCGCACCCAGGACAAGTTCGAGATCGTGCGCGCCCTCGATCACTTCGGGGTCGACTACATCGAGCTCACCTCGCCCTCGGTCTCCCCGCAGTCGCAGCGCGACCTGGCCCAGATCGTCAAGCTCGGGCTCGGGACCCGGGTCATCACCCACGCCCGCTGCGTGGTGGACGACGTCCAGACCGCCATCGACACCGGCGTGCGCGGCATCGGGCTGCTCTTCGCCACGAGCCGCATCCTGCGCGAGTCGTCCCACGGCAAGAGCGTCCAGCAGATCATCGACGCCATGGGGCCCCCCATCGAGCTCGCCCTCAGGAGCGGCCTCGAGGTGCGCTTCACCGCCGAGGACGCCTTCCGGACCGAGGAGGCCGACCTGCTCGCGGTCTACCGGGCCGCCGACGCCCTGGGGGTGCACCGGGTCCACCTGGCGGACACGGTGGGCATCGCCTCGCCCCGCCAGGTCTTCGCGGCGGTGCGGGAGGTGCGCCGCACCGTGAAGTGCGAGGTAGGGTTCCACGGGCACAACGACACCGGCTGCGCCGTCGCCAACGCCTACGAGGCGGTGGCGGCCGGCGCCTCCCACGTCGACGTCTCGGTCCTCGGCATCGGCGAGCGGGTCGGCATCACCCCGCTCGGCGGCTTCATCGCCCGCATGTACGCCAACGACCCGGCGGGCGTCTCGCAGCGCTTTCGCCTCGGACAGCTGCGCGAGCTCGAGCGGCTGGTGGCGCGCCTCGTGGGGGTCGAGATCCCGTTCAACAACTACCTCACCGGCGAGACCGCCTTCTCCCACAAGGCCGGCATGCACCTCAAGGCCATGACCGTGAACCCGGGGTCCTACGAGATCATCCCCCCCGAGGCCTTCGGCCTGGCGCGCCGCCTCATCGTGGGGAGCCGCCTCACCGGCAAGCACGCCATCGGCTACCGGGCGCGCGAGATCGGTATGACCTTCGGCGAGGGGGAGCTGCGGGCCATCACCCAGCGCATCAAGGAGCTCGCCGACCAGGGCAACCTGTCCGAGGAGCAGATCGACGAGGTCCTCCGGGCCTGGGTGACGGCCTAGGGGGCCGAGCGATCCCGGCCGGTGCCTTCCCGGGGGCCCTCCCCTCTCAGGGCCGCCTCGCCCAGCGCGTGCGCAGGCGGGCGAGCTCCTCGCCCGTGCCCTCGCGGAAGAGCGCGTGCACGAGCGCCTCGCCCTCGCCGGCCCGCCGCACGAGCACGCTCTCGCCGAGCCTCGCCTCGGCGAGGTAGTGCGCCTCGACCGCGCGCGGGCGGGCGCTCGCCCACAGCGCCTCCGGCGACGACTCGATGGCCCAGCCGAGGTAGCTCGTGTTGGTGACGTGCCGGTTCATGTCGATGTCGGCGTAGCGGACCTTGAAGCGGTGCTCGCTCGCCTCCGGGCCGGGCGCGGGCAGCCTTCCGGGGACCGGGGCCAGCGCCTCGAGCCGCGGGCGCAGGGTCGGGTCGAGCACCTCGCCCGGCCTGACCGCCCGCCGCTTCTCGAGGTCGAACACCAGCCAGGCGGTCGAGGCGCGGGCGAGCTCATCGCCGGCTCTGGTGACCGCGAACTCGCGCGTCACGAGGAGCGGGTAGAGGCCGGACGGCCAGGTGGCCACCTCCAACTCGTCGCCGAGGAGCGCCGGGAGGTCCACCTCGATGCGCTGTCTCACCAGCACCCAGGTGAGGCCGCGGGCCCGCAAGGCCTCGATCCCGCAGCCGAGCTCGGTGGCGTGGTGGCCCGCCGCCTCCTGCAGGTAGCCGGCCAGGCCCGGGAGCGCGAGCTCGCCGAAGGCATCGACCTCGTAGCTGTGCACGGCGAAGCGCTCGACCCGGCGGAGCATGCGACTCATCATTCCAGGCCCGGGGAGGGCGCGCCAGGGGCGCGCCCCCTCAGTCCGGCAGGCCCGGGTCGCCGGCCTCGTCGATCCCGGCCGTCGAGACCGCTTCCTCGAGGTCGAGCTCGAGGCGGGAGGCGAGCGCGATGAAGAGGCCCTGGCACAGGCAGAGCGTATTGGTGAGCGATCGGAAGGAGAACGCGCTCGCCTCCTTCACCAGGAGGTGGGTGGTGGCGGCCCGGGCGAGCGGGCTCATCCCGCTGTCGGTGACGGCCAGGATCCGCGCCCCGTGCGCCTTGGCGATGCGCACGCAGGAGCGGGTCTCCTTGCCGTAGGGGGCGAAGCTGATGGCGACGAGGAGGTCGCCCTTGCGGATGGAGCGCATCTGCCCGCCGAACATCCCGCCCAGCCCCGAGATGAGGTGCACCCGCCTCGAGGTGTGCTGCATGAGGTAGGCGAGGTAGACCGCGGCGGCGAGCGAGCGCCGCACCCCGCAGATGTAGACCTGGTCGGCCTCGTGGAGGAGCGAGACGGCGGCCTTCAGGGCCTGGTCCTCGAGGTGGAGCGCGAACTCCTCGATCGACCCCTGGTTGGCGAGGAGCAGCTGGCGCATCACGCCGCCCGGGTCGGTCTGCAGGCGCCCGCTCTCGATGAGGCCGCGGATCCGCTTGGCGTAGCTGGCCGAGGGGGCGGCGCTGGCCGAGAAGGCCTCGCGGAACAGGGCCTGCAACTCGCTGTAGCCCGAGAAGCCGAAGCGCTGGGCGAAGCGGGTCACCGCCGACGGCTGCACCGCGCAGGCGTCGGCGATGTCGGTGATGCGGGTCACCACCATCCGGGCGCGGTTCGTCTCGATGTGCTTCGCCACCGCGCGCAGCTGCCTCGGCAGCGACTCGTACTGCGACGCCACCGCGGAGAGGAAGGACTCGACGCTCTCGTGCGCCACGCAGGCCACCTTAGGGCAGTTCTTCGCCGAATGAAAACTTCTTTCTGATCACGACCCCCAATTGGAAACTCTCTTGCTTTTGCGATCTCGACCTGCTAGCGTGCCCGAAGCGTCACGGCGGGTCGAGCGGTCGCTCGGCCCTGGGTCGCCCGGGGGGGCGTTCGGTTCAGTGAAGGACTTCGAGGACGGCCTCGCCATCATGAACAAGAACCGCTTCGCCAACGGCTCCTGCATCTACACCAGCTC
>DATJVF010000189.1:0-2292 GCA_035501995.1 Anaeromyxobacteraceae bacterium | reverse complement strand
ACCCTTCTTCGGCCTGGAATCCCTCCTGCCGGGTTTTCACCCGGGCGGACTCGCGACGCTGTTCGACTACCTGCCGCGCGACCTCGTGGTCCTCGAGGACGGCGCCGGGGAGATCGGCGAGGCGCTGGCCGAGCTCGAGGTGGAGCTCGCGCGCGAGCACCAGGCGGCCCTCGGGCGCGAGGAACTCGTCTTGCCCCCGGGGGCGCACTTCCTCGGCGCGGCCGAGCTCGCGGAGCGCCTCCGGGCGGCGGCGCGGGTGCGCCGGCACGCGGTCTTCCTCGGGGACGGGGAGCCCCTGCGCTTCGCCTTCGGCGAGACCGCCGGACTGCGCGCCGAGATCGAGGGCGCCCACGGCGAGGAGGGGGCGCTCACCCCGCTCGCCCGGCGGCTCGAGGAGTGGCGCCGCGCCGGGCTCGCCGCGGTCATCGCCTGCTCGACCCGCTCGGCGGCCGACCGCCTGCGCCGCCTGCTCGAGGACCGGCGCCTCGCCGCGCGCCCCCACGAGGGAGCCTTCTCGGACGGTGCGGCGCTCTACGACCCGGCGGTCCACGCCCACCTCGTCCTGGGCGAGGTGTCGGCGGGATTCGTCGACCCCCCGGGCCGGCTCGCGCTCCTCTCGGACCAGGAGATCTTCGGCCGGCGGGTGAAGAAGCGGGCCAGGACCGCCCGGCTCGAGAACGCCTTCGCGGCGGCCTTCCGCGACCTCAACGAGGGCGACCTGGTGGTCCACGTCGAGCACGGGATCGCCCGCTACCTCGGGCTGCGCAAGATGCAGATCCGGGGGGTGGAGGGGGACTTCCTGGTCCTCGCCTACGAGGGCGCCGACCGCCTGTACCTGCCGGTCTCCAAGCTGCGCCAGGTCCAGAAGTTCACCGGCGCCTCGGCCGAGACGGTGCGGCTCGACCGGCTGGGCGGCACCTCCTTCGCGCTGCGCAAGGCGCGGGTGAAGGAGCAGCTCCTGAAGCTCGCCGGGGAGCTCCTCGCCCTCTACGCCGAGCGCTCGGCCCACCCCGGCTTCGCCTTCGCCGGGCCGGACGAATCCTTCCGCGAGTTCGAGGCCGAGTTCCCCTACGAGCCGACCCCCGATCAGGCCCGGGCCATCGAGGAGGTGCTGGCCGACATGCGCAAGGGCGGGGCGGGCGCAAGGGCCGGGGCCGGGGAGAGCCCGGGCCGCGCGCTCGCCCCCATGGACCGCCTGGTGTGCGGCGACGTGGGGTACGGCAAGACCGAGGTGGCCATGCGGGCCGCCATGCTGGCGGTCCTCTCGCGCAAGCAGGTGGCGGTCCTCGTCCCCACCACCGTGCTCGCCGCCCAGCACGAGAGGACCTTCCGCGAGCGCTTCAAGGGCTACCCGGTCCGCATCGAGGCGGTGTCGCGGCTCGCCGAGGGGGAGGAGGTGCGCCGGGTCCTGAAGGACCTCGCGGCGGGAAAGGTGGACATCGTCGTCGGCACCCACCGCCTGCTCGGCGCCGACGTGAGCTTCAAGGACCTCGGGCTGGTGGTGATCGACGAGGAGCAACGCTTCGGGGTGGCGCACAAGGAGCGCCTGAAGCGCCTGCGCAAGCTGGTGGACGTCCTCACCCTCACCGCCACCCCCATCCCGCGCACCCTGCACATGAGCCTGGCCGGGGCCCGCGACCTGTCGATCATCGCCACCCCCCCCGAGGACCGGCGGGCCATCCGCACCTTCGTCATGAAGTTCGACCCGGCGGCGGTGAAGGAGGCCATCGTCCAGGAGCTGCGGCGCGGCGGGCAGGTGTTCTTCCTCCACAACCGGGTGCGCTCCATCGGCGCGATGGAGCGGTTCCTCCTCGAGATCGTGCCCTCGGCCCGGGTCGGGGTGGCCCACGGCCAGATGGCGCACGGCCGGCTGGAGGAGGTGATGCGGCGCTTCGTCGACCGGGAGCTCGACGTCCTGCTCTGCACCTCCATCATCGAGAGCGGCCTCGACATCCCGAGCGCCAACACCATCCTCGTGAACCGCGCCGACCAGTTCGGGCTCGCCCAGCTCTACCAGATCCGGGGTCGGGTGGGCCGCAGCCGGGAGCGCGCCTACGCCTACCTGCTCGTCCCGGCGCGCCGGCCGGTCACCGCCGAGGCGAAGAAGCGCCTCGAGGTGCTGCAGAAGTTCTCCGAGCTCGGCGCCGGCTTCAAGATCGCGAGCCACGACCTCGAGATCCGGGGGGCCGGCAACCTGCTCGGCAAGGACCAGTCCGGCCACATCGAGGCGGTGGGCTTCGACCTCTACACCGAGCTCATGGACGAGGCGGTGCGCGAGCTGCGCGGGGAGGC
>DATJVF010000188.1:0-4806 GCA_035501995.1 Anaeromyxobacteraceae bacterium | reverse complement strand
ACGGCCTCGAGCGCGAGCTGCCGAAGCCCCTCGGTCGCGAGGCGCGCGGCGAGGCCCGAGGCCCCTCCCGCCACCTCCTCCAACGACGCCCCGTCGAGGCCCCGCGGCCCGTCGCGGCCGCCGGTCGGAACTCGCGCCATCCCCCAACCCCTCCACGCCACCCCGACCACGAGAGCCCCGCCCTCTACGCCACCACCTCGATCCTTAGATCACCCGGCGCGAACCCTGTCGATCCCCTGAAGGGGGCGCGAGGGCGCTCGCGCCCCCTTGGCCGCGGCGCGGCTCGCCGCCCCCCGCCCTCGTGAGCGGTGAGCTCTCCGTCCCTCCGGCCCCGCCGTCGGGGGCCCGCGAAGCGTCGCGGAGGGTGCGATCCTTGGGGGTGCTCCGCCCGGTCGGCGCTCGCCTCCCGAGGGAAGGGCGCGTCTCGCAGGCATCGGCCTGCCCGGTCCCCGTGCAGCGCCCAAAGGGGCGGCCCGAATGTCGCCCCGTTAGTTTGCTGCCATGCTCGCCCGGGTGGGGCAGGATTCTTGCACCTTCCGGGGACTCCATCCGTGCGCCTCCTACTCCAGCATCGAAGTCTCTACCACTACCCGCGCCCGGCGGCCCTGGGCCCGCACCAGATCCGCCTGCGCCCGGCGAACCACGCCAAGGCCCGCATCGAGAGCTACGCGCTGCGGGTCACCGCTCCCGGAGAAGTCCGCTGGCAGCAGGATCCCTTCGGCAACCACGTGGCCCTCGTCACCTTCCGCAAGGAGGTGCGCCTGCCCGAGCTGGAGGTGCTGGTGGAGATGGCGGTGGACATCCGCCCGGTGAACCCCTTCGACTTCTTCGTCGTCGATCGCTTCCAGGAGGTGCCCTTCGCCTACCCGGAGGAACTCGCCAAGGACCTCCAGCCGTTCCTCGACCCTCTGGACCCCGCGCTCTCGGGCGGGCCTCGCCTCGCCGCCTTCCTCGCGGAATTGCCCTCGAAGGGCAACACCGTCTCGCTCATCGTCGAGCTGAACCACCTCGTCAACCGGAGGATCCGCTACGTCATCCGCGAGGAGCCCGGCATCTTGACGCCCGAGGAGACGCTCGGGGAGGGGCGCGGCAGCTGCCGCGACTCGGCGGCGCTCCTCGTGGCGGTGCTGCGCTCCCGCGGGCTCGCCGCCCGCTTCGTCTCCGGCTACCTCGTGCAGCTCACCGACGAGGGGATGATCCCGGACGAGCCGCGCGGCGTCGGCCGCGACGTGGTCGACCTGCACGCCTGGGCCGAGGTCTTCCTGCCGGGGGCGGGCTGGATCGGCCTCGACGCCACGAGCGGGCTCTTGTGCGGCGAGGGGCACATCCCGCTCGCCTGCGTGGCGCAACCGGCGCTCGGCGGGCCCATCGTCGGGAGCTCCGACGTCCTCGCCGACCGGGTGAGCTTCGAGACCAAGGTCGGGCGGCTCGGGCACGAGGCGCGCCCCACCACGCCCTACCGGGAGGACACCTGGCAAGCGCTGCTCGCGGCCGCCGACCGCGCGGACGGCGCGCTCACCGCCGCAGGACTCAAGCTCACCGTCGGCGGCGAGCCCACCTTCAACTCCCGGCTCTACCCCGAGGCCCCGGAGTGGCGGGGCGAGGCCCTCGGGCCGACCAAGTGGGCGCAGGGGCTGCGCCTCGCCGACGCCCTGCGCGACCGGCTGGCGCCGGGCGGGGTGGTCCTCAGGCGGGCCGGCAAGTGGTATCCGGGCGAGAGCCTGCCGCGCTGGGCGCTCGACGTCGTGGGGCTCCGCGGCGGGGTGCCCTTCTGGTCCGGCGGCGGGAAGCGGCGCCTCGCCACGACCGAGGCGGCCGAAGCACTCTCGCGTGCCATCGCCAGGCGCCTGGCGGTGGACGAGGGCGCCGTCCTCCCGGCCTACGAGGACCCCTGGCACTACGTGCGCGAGGAGGCCGACCTGCCGGCGGCGGCCGACCCGCGCGAGGCCGACCTCTCCGACCCCGAGGACCGGCGCCGCCTGGCGCGGGTGCTCGACCGCGGGCTCGCCACCCCGACCGGCTTCGTCCTCCCGCTCGCCTGCGAGGTGGCGGCCTGGAAGACCGAGCGCTGGCGGTTCCGGCGGGAGCGGCTGGTCCTCATCCCGGGCGACGCGCCCGCCGGGCTGAGGCTGCCGCTCAAGGCCCTCGGCGGACCGCCGCCGGCCCCGGTCCCGGTCGAGCCGCCCTACCCGGTCGACCCGCGCACCGAGGAGCTCGCCCAGACGCGCGAGCGGGAGCTGAAGGAGATCGCGGAGCTGGCGAGCGCCCAGCTCGACCGGCGCCGTCCCGCGCGGCCGCCGCCCGTGGCCGCGGTGAGGACCGCCCTCGCCGTGGAGCCGCGCGACGGGGAGCTCTTCGTCTTCTTGCCCCCGTCGGCCTCCTCGGCAGAATTCACCCACCTCGTGGCCGCGGTGGACGCGGCCGCCCGCGCGGAGGACCTCGAGGTGCGGCTCGAGGGCTACCCCCCGCCCTGGGACGCCGAGCTCATCCGTTTCACGGTCGCCCCCGACCCGGGCGTCCTGGAGGTCAACCTGCCGCCGACCGGCACCGGCCGGGAGCACGCCGACCTCATGGCCCAGGTCTTCGACGCGGCCCTCCACGCTGGACTCCACTCGGAGAAGTACCTCATCGACGGGCGCCAGCAGGGCTCGGGGGGCGGTAACCACATCACCCTCGGCGGGCCGACCCCCCTCGAGAGCCCCTTCCTCGTGCGCCCCGACGTGCTCGCGAGCCTCGTCACCTTCGTCCAGCACCACCCGGCCCTCTCCTACCTGTTCGCCGGCCTCTTCGTCGGCCCGACCTCGCAGGCGCCACGGGTGGACGAGGCCCGCCACGAGTCGCTCTACGAGCTGGAGATCGCCCTCCGCCGCCTGTTCGAGCGGGGTGAGCCGTCCTCGCCCTGGCTCGGAGACTGGCTGCTCCGCAACCTGCTCCTCGACCTCTCCGGCAACACCCACCGCGCCGAGATCTCGATCGACAAGCTCTTCGACTGGCGCACTCCCCACGGCCGCCAGGGTCTCCTGGAGCTGCGCGCCTTCGAGATGCCGCCGCACCCGCGCATGGCGACGGCGCAGGCCGTCCTGGTGCGCGCCCTGGTGGCGGCCTTCGCCGGCGAGCCCTACCGGCACCGCTTGGTCCGCTGGGGCACCGAGCTCCACGACCGCTTCCTCTCGCCCTTCTGGCTGTGGAGGGACCTGGAGGAGGTGCTGGCCTTCCTGGAGGCGCGCGGGGTGGCGCTCCCCGCCGAGGCCTACCGGCCCTTCCTCGAGTTCCGCTGCCCGGTGGTGGGTCGGCTCCAGGTCCATGGAACGGTCCTCGAGGTCCGCAACGCGCTCGAGCCCTGGCCGGTCCTGGGCGAGGAGCCCGGCGCGGCCGGCACCGTCCGCTTCGTCGACTCGTCGCTCGAGCGGCTGGAGGTGCGGACCGAGGCCCTGCGTACCGAGCGCTTCAGGGTGCTGGTGAACGGCCGGGTGCTGCCGCTCCGGCCGACCGGCACCGCCGGGGAGCACGTCGGGGCGGTCCGCTTCCGGGCCTGGGCTCCGGCCTCCTCCCTCCAGCCGCACCTCGGGATCCACCATCCCGTGCGCTTCGACCTGTGGGACGACTGGGGGCACCGCTCGCTGGCCGCCTCCGCCTACCACGTCTGGCACCCCGAGGGGCGGGCCTTCGACGCCGCCCCGCTGACCGGGTTCGAGGCCTCGGCCCGCCGCGCCCAGCGCTTCACGGTCGAGGGGCCGCTCCCCTTCAACTTCGAGCCGGCGGCGTCCCCCCCGCACCCCGAGTACCCGCACACCCTCGATCTGCGCCTTTACCCCGGGGACCGGCCGGTCCCCGAGCCGGAGGAGGACTAGGAGGGGATGCGCGATCTCTTGGGCGAGTGTCGGATCCAGGACGAGGCCCTCCGCCGGGCCGGTCTCCAGATCTGGCTCGGCGCCGAGCCGACCTTCACCGATCGGCTCTCCCAGGAGACAGCCTGGCTCTCGCAGGTCGAGGGCGGCGAGAAGCAGGCGCGCGCCCGGGAGCTCCTCATGGCGCTCTCGGCCCGCCTGGCGGAGGGCGGACGGCTCCTCCGCGCTATCGGCCGAAAGTACCCCGGCGAGGAGGAGGCCCGCTTCTGCCTCGGGGCCCTCTACCGCCCGAGGGAGGCGCCCGGGACGAGGGGGGCGCTCGACCCGGCAGGCCTCGCCGGCCCGCCGGTGCCGGTCCCCACCCCGGCCGAGGGCGAGCGCTGGTTCACCGTCACCCCCGACCCGGGGGTGGTGGAGGTGAACCTCGCCCCGGCGCCGGACCTCGCGTCTTTCGCGGTCCACGCCGAGGCGGTCTACGCCGCGGCGGCGGAGGTGGGCCTCTCGGCCGAGCGCTTCCGGTGGAACGGGCAGGCCACCGATTCCGGCGGCGGCGGCCAGCTCACCCTGGGCGGCCCCTCGCCCCTCGAGAGCCCCTTCTTCCGCCACCCGCAGCTGTTGCCGGCCATGGTGCGCTTCTTCAACCGCCACCCCTCGCTCTCCTACGCCTTCGCGCCCGACTGCGTCGGCAGCGCCAGCCAGGGCCCGCGGGCGGACGAGGGGGTGCGGGAGCTCTTCGAGGAGCTGGGGGTGGCGCTCGACCGGCTGGCCGGGCGCCCCCAGCTCGGCCCGGACGAGCTGTGGGCCGAGCTCGCGCCGCTCCTGGTGGATGCCTCGGGCAACTCCCACCGGGCCGAGCTCAACGTGGAGAAGCTGTGGAACCCCTACCTGGCGGGGCGCGGACGGATGGGCGTCCTGGAGCTGCGCGCCCTGCGCATGCCGAGGACGCCCGAGCGCCTCC
>DATJVF010000187.1:0-3206 GCA_035501995.1 Anaeromyxobacteraceae bacterium | reverse complement strand
CCAGCGCTCGACCTTCTTCTGCCCGCGCTGCCAGCGCTGAGCGCCTGGCAGGGCCGCGCCCCACACCGGGGGCCGCCTCCCCCGGCGCTTTGCCGGCTGCCCGCGGGTGGTGCCATGATGGCCGGCCGATGCGGTCCCTCGATCTCTCGCGCCTCTCGGTCGGCGAGATGCGCGCGCGCTTCGTCGAGAAGGGCGAGCCCTTGTCGAACGAGGGGCTCGAGGCGCTGCAGAGGGACGGGCGGGCCGGGGCCCAGGCCGTCTACCGGGCGGTCCTGAGGAGGCGGCGGGAGAACCGCGCCGAGGGGCAGCGCCTGCGCCACCTCCTCCGCTACGAGATGCCGCTGTGGGGGCGCGGCCTCACCCGCATCGCCGGCGTCGACGAGGCGGGCATGGCCCCGCTGGCCGGTCCGGTGGTGGCGGCGGCGGTGATCCTGCCGCTGGACTTCCGGCCGCGCGGGATCGACGACTCGAAGCAGGTCGAGCGCCGGGAGCGCGAGCGCCTGGCGATCGAGATCAAGGCCCGCGCCCTGTGCTGGGCCACCGGGCTCGCCACGGTGGAGGAGATCGACCGCCACAACATCTACCGCGCCGGCCTCATGGCCATGCGCCGGGCCGTGGAGGGGCTGAGGCAGGCCCCCGAGCACCTGCTCATCGACGCGCGCCGGCTACCCGAGCTCGCCATCCCGCAGGAGGGGATCATCCACGGCGACGCGAAGAGCCTCACCATCGCCGCGGCGAGCATCCTCGCCAAGACCACCCGCGACGCGCTCATGGTCGTCTACGACGGCGCCCACCCCGGCTACGGCTTCGCGCGCCACAAGGGCTACCCGACGGCCGAGCACTTCAGGGCCCTCTCGCGGCTCGGGGCCTGCCCCATCCACCGTCGGAGCTTCGCCCCGGTGCGGGTGGCGCTCGGCCTCGAGCCCTTGCAGGGGGAGCTGTTCGCGGAGGGAGCCGCCGCCCCGGGGGGCGGGCCGTGGACCCGGAGAAGGTAACGCGGGCGGGCGGCCTCCTCTCGCCCGCCGGCCGGGCTGACTCCGGCGAGGGGACGTCGCCCCCGAGGGGAGGCGACGCTCGCGGCCGGCCCGCGGCGCCCCGCTGCCCAGGCCGGCCGCGAAACCCGATTTGACGCAGGGGGTTCGGGAGGATAGAAGGGGGGCGAGGATAGAGCCCGACGGTGTCGGTGCGCCCGGTCGCGAGGCGGAATGAGCCGCCCGCCGGCGCCCCCCGATCCGGCGACCCATGACCGACCCCGTACGCGTCGAGACCCCCGCCGAGACGTCCACCCAGTTCCCGAGCCAGCGCGACGATTTGCACCGCGTCCCAGGCCGTTCGCGAGAGCGGCGCGGCGAGCGCGTACGCGCGCTCGCGCTCGACGCGCCCGGTCCGGCGCCGAGCCATCCGCCCGAGATCCCCGAGGACCGCCTCGACCCGGAGGCCATCAAGGTCATCGCCCGCCTGCGCTACGCCGGGCACCAGGCCTACTTCGTGGGCGGCTGCGTGCGCGACGTCCTGCTCGGGCGGGCACCCAAGGACTTCGACGTGGCGACGAGCGCCCACCCGGGCGAGGTGCGCGCCACCTTCCGCAACTGCCGGCTCATCGGGCGACGGTTCCGGCTCGCCCACGTCTACTTCCGGGGTGGCAAGGTCATCGAGGTGGCCACCTTCCGCAAGAACCCGGTCGACGCGGCTCTGGACCTCGCCGACGCGGGGGACCTGCTCATCACCCGCGACAACGTCTTCGGCACGGCCGAGGAGGACGCCCGGCGCCGGGACTTCACGGTGAACGGGCTCTTCTACGATGTCTTCGCCGGCGAGGTGATCGACTACGTGGGGGGTCGTGGCGACCTCGAGGCGCACCGCATTGCCACCATCGGCGATCCGGAGATCCGGATGCGGGAGGACCCGGTGCGGGCCCTGCGGGCGGTGCGCTTCGCCTCGAGGCTCGGCTTCACCATCGAGCCCGAGACCTTCGCCGCCATGCGCCGCCACGCCGCCGAGCTCGGCCGCTGCGCCCCGCCGCGGCTGCTCGAGGAGACCTTCAAGATCCTGCGCTGCGGGGCCTCGGTGCGCGCCTTCGAGCTCCTGCGAACCTCGGGTACCCTGGGCGTGATCCTGCCCGCGCTGGCGTCCTTCTTCGACGGGGCGAGCGACGAGGGACGGCGCCGCTTCCTCGCCTACCTCGGCGCGCTCGACGCCCTGGTCCATTCCGGGGAGGAACCGAGCGAGGCGGTGCTCCTGGGGGCGCTCCTCCTGCACCTGCCGGCCGGGGAGGGCGGGACCCCCAACGAGCGCGATCGCCTGCTCGGCGAGCTCGTCACAACAGCCCGCCTGCCGCGCCGCATCGCCGAGCGGGCCAGGCTGGCCCTCCTCGCCCAGCGCACCTTCCACGCCCCGCCGCGGCGCCGCCGGCGCGGCCTCGCCTCGCAGACCTATTTCAAGGACGCGCTGCAGCTCCTCGGCATCAGCGTGCGGGCGACCGGCGAGGGCGCCGAGCTGCTCGAGCGGCTCAAGGCCCCCGAGGCCTCGGCCGAGCCCGGGCCGCACCCGGGCCACGGCCGGGAGGCGGCCCACGAGCCCCGCCGTGCCCACGTTCACCAAGAGTCCGTGACGGAGCGGCCCGACCGCCCCCATCCGGCCCCGGTGGCCCGCGAGGGGACGCCGGCCGCCGGCGAGGGACCCCTCAAGCGGCGCCGCCGGCGGCGGGGCGGGCGGCGGCGCGGGCGAAGGGGCGGGGGTGCGCCCCCTCCGGCCGCCCCTTAGGCCCCTGCGAGCTCTTGGCGCCGCCCTTGCGCGGCCCCCCTTCGCGCTCGAAGCCTCCGGGCCGGCGCCCGAAGACCCTGGCGAGGGCCCGGGCTGCCTTGACCGACCTCGCGCCCTTATGTAGAACGCGCGAGAGCCATGCCCAGCGAGCGAGCCGAGAAGTTGAAGCCGCCGTACAAGCGCATCCTTCTCAAGCTCTCGGGCGAGGCGCTCATGGGCGATGGCAAGTACGGCATCTCGCCCAAGACCCTGGTGGCGATTGCACAGGACGTGAAAGAGGTCGTGGAGCTGGGGGTGGAGGTGGCCCTCACCATCGGGGGGGGGAACATCTTCCGCGGCGTCTCCGGGGCCACCGAGGGGATGGACCGCTCCAGCGCCGACTACATGGGGATGCTCGCCACCGTCATCAACTCGATGGCCCTGCAGGACGCGCTCGAGAAGAT
>DATJVF010000186.1:0-7523 GCA_035501995.1 Anaeromyxobacteraceae bacterium | reverse complement strand
GGCCCAGGCGGCGACGCCGACCGGCCAGTGGGTCTACACGTCTCAGTACGGGTGGGTCTGGATGCCCTACGGCGACGCCTACGACTACGTGCCGCCGAACGGCGAGGGCGAACCTTACGAATACGTCTTCTACCCGGACTACGGCTGGACCTGGGTGGTCGCACCGTGGGTGTGGGGGATCGGACCCTGGCCGTACTTCGGGGTGTTCGGCCCGGGCCACTTCCGCTGGTACGCCCACGGGTGGTGGCGGTCGCCCGGGCGCTGGCACTTCAGGCCGGGGCCGTTCCGCGGCGGGGTCGCCTTCCGCGGCGGGGTCGCCTTCCACGGGGTGAGGCCCGCTCCCGCCCGCGGGACCTTCTTCGCGCGGGGCGCAGCGGGCGGTCGGCCCTTCGGCTTCGTCGGCCATCCCGGAGGCGGCGCCCACTTCGCCGGTGGGCACTTCGGAGGCGGCGGCCACTTCGCCGGTGGGCATTTCGGGGGTGGCGGGCACCGCTAGCGAGGGCGCAACCGGCGGGACCTGCCGGTGTTCTCTGAGGCCATGAGATCTCGCCTGCCCCTGCTCCTCGCCTCGCTCCTCGCCTCGGCCTGCGTGGTCGAGGCGCAGCCACTCCCGCCGCCACCCCGGGTGCTATCGCCCTCGGAGGCGGTCGCCGTCGCCACCCACTTCGCGCGCTCCCACGGCCTGGTGGTGGACCACACGCAGAACGCCTGGCTCGACCGTCGCACCCGCTGGCACGTCGTGCTCGGCGGGGCGGGGAACCGCGATCGCGCGGCTGTGACGCTGGACGGCTACTCGGGGCGAGTGCTGGCGGCGCGGTTGCGCGGTCCGAGCGGCGAGTACGTCCCTCCCCCGCCGCCCGGAGCGCCGGCTGAGCCCGCTCCGCCCATGCCGTCCGAGGCGCCCGGCGCGCCGCCGGCGGTGCCGCCCCCGCCCCCCCCGGGCTAAGGCCGCCCCCGCCGAGCGACCTCGGGCGCCCCTCACAAGTGCGGCACCCGCTGGCCAGCAGGGAGACCTGGCCAGGGGTGCCGCGGCCCGCATGCTCGGCGGGCCAACGAGGAGCGGCCGCTAGACGGCCTGGTAGCCCTGGCCGGCCCGGGTCTTGCCGCGGAAGACGCGGTAGCCGAGCACGGTGTAGACGAGCACGATGGGCATGCCGACGAGCGCGATGACGAGCATGGTGAGGAGCGTCCGCGGCGACGAGGCGGCGTTGTAGATGGTGAGGCTCTTGTCGGGCCCGAGGCTCGACACCACCAGCACCGGGTAGGCGTTCACGGCCACCACCAGGATCATGGCCACGATGAGCACCGAGGAGGCGGTGAAGGCGAGCCGGGCCTTCCCGGCTCGGGTGAAGACGGGCACCCCCACCGCGCTCGCCAGGAGGAGCAAGGTGAGGAGGAGCCCGAGGGGCTCGGTCACCCGGGCGAACAGGAAGGGCGAGACGAACCCGGTCGCCACGGTGCCGAGCGCGTAGAGCACCACGAAGGCCACGAAGGTCCGCAGCGCCACCCCGCGCATCCGCTCCTCGAGCGCCCCCTCGCTCTTCGTGCGCAGGTAGAGCGCGCCGTGCATGACGAACAGGGCCCCGGTGACGAGGCCCACCAGGATGGCGTAGGGATTCAGGAGGCCGAGGAAGCTCCCCTGCCAGGCGAAGCCCTCGGCGATGGGCACGCCCCGGAGCACGTTCCCCACCGCCACGCCGAAGAGGATGGCGGGCAAGAGGCTTCCCACGCCGAAGGCGGCGCCCCAGAACCCCTTCCAGCCCGGGGCGGCCACCTGGCCGCGGAACTCCAGCGCCACTGCGCGGGCGATGAGGGCGACGAGGAGCAGCATGAGCGCCAGGTAGAAGCCGCTGAACACGGTGGCGTAGACGGCCGGGAAGGCGGCGAAGAGCGCGCCGCCCCCGGTGAGCAGCCACACCTCGTTGCCGTCCCACACCGGGGCCACCGCGGCCACGTGGAGGTCGCGCTCCTCGGGGGAGCGGGCGAAGAGGCTCAGGGCTCCCACGCCGAGATCGAAGCCGTCGAGCACGGCGTACCCGGCGATGAGGACGCCGATGAGGACGAACCAGATGGTGTTGAGGTCCATGTCGGTCTCCTTTTCAGGCGGGGGCGGGCTCGCCGGCCAGCCGGGTCTTGCGGACCATGAGGAACAGCCAGAGGACGAAGAGGGCCAGGTAGACGGCGCCGAAGAGGAGCAGCGAGAAGGCGATCTCGCCCGCGCCCACCGAGGGCGAGTGGGCCACCGCGGTGCGGAGCCCTTGGAAGGGGGAGCCGTCCGCCTGCAGGCCGGGGTAGACGATGAAGGGCTGGCGGCCCACCTCGGCCGCCACCCACCCGAGCTGGCAGGCCAGGACCGGGAGCGGGATGGAGATGACGAGCGCCTTCAGGACCCCCCGGCTCTCGTGGAGCCTCCCGCCGTAAAGGCGCCAGGCCGCGAGGGCCATGATGGCCACGAACCACACGCCGAGCAGGACCATGTTGTGGAACGAGACGAAGGTGAGCCAGAGGGGGGGCCGCTCGTCCTCAGGGAAGTCCTGCAGGCTCTTCACCGGCGCGTTGAAGTCGCCGAAGGCCATCCAGGAGAGCAGGCCGGGGATCTCGAGCGGGGCGGCCATGCCCGGGCTGGGCGGCGGGCCCTTCATGAAGGGTACGCCGAAGAGGAGCAGCGGGGCGTTGCCGGGGGCGCTTGCGTAGAGCCCCTCGATGGCGGCGAACTTGGCGGGCTGGGTGCGGGCCACCTGCTGGGCGTGCAGGTGGCCGAAGGGCATCACCTCGAGGATGGCGAAGGCGAGCCCCCAGGCCACTCCGAGCTTCAGCCCCTTGCGCGCGAAGGCCAGCTTGTCGTCGCGGCGCACGTGCCAGGCGCAGACCCCGGCCACGATGAAGGCCCCGGTGACGAGCGCCGCCGTCACCACGTGGAAGTAGCGCGGCAAGGTGGAGGGGTTGAAGACCGCGGCGGCGAAGCTCGTGAGCTCGGCGCGCTGGCCTCCGCCGGGCAGGTCCACCACGTGGAAGCCGGCCGGCGTCTGCTGCCAGGAGTTGGCGACGATGATCCAGAAGGCCGACAGGGTCGAGCCGACCCCCACCATGAGGGCGCTGAACCAGTGCATCCCCTTGGAGAGCCGCTCGCGGCCGAAGAGGTAGAGGCCCATGAAGGTGGATTCGAGGAAGAAGGCGAACACGCCCTCGGCGGCGAGGGGCGCCCCGAAGATGTCGCCGACGAAGGTCGAGTAGCGCGACCAGTTGGTGCCGAACTGGAACTCCATCACGATGCCGGTGGCGACCCCCACCGCGAAGGTGATGGCCAGAAGCTTGCCGAGGAACTTGCCGAGCCTCACGTAGTCGGCGTCGGCCTTCTTCCAGCCGAGGTACTCGGCCACCACCACCATCCAGGCCAGCCCGATGCTGATGGGCGGGAAGATGAAGTGGAAGCCGACGGTGACGGCGAACTGCAGCCGAGCCAGAGCCAGCGCGTCCATGCGGTCCTCCCTGCGGTTCGGTGTGTCCGGGAGAAGCGTCCGGGTGCGGCACCTTGCCGCACCGAGCATCGGCGCGCCTCGCCCCGGCGGTCGACTGAGCAACCTCGGTGCCGGGGACGACCCGCCCGCACCCTCCGCCATCCCGGGCGCTTGGGCCGGGTGGAGAGGCCCGGGGTCCCGGGGTGGGGCGATCCTTCCCGCCCCACCCCTGGGATCGTCCTGCACGTTCCTCGAAGGCCCGAGCCGCGCCGGCGCCCTTAGGCCTCGTCCTCGCCCTCGGCCTCCGGCCCGCGGCGCAGCGGACCGATGAGGCCGTAGGCGCGGATCTTGGTGAAGAGCGTCCGCCGGTCGATGCCCAGCACGCGGGCGGCGGCGGAGCGGTTCCAGTGGCAGGCGGCCAGCACGGTCTCGATGTGCTCGCGCTCGACCTCGGCGAGCGATCGCAGGGCCGGCGCGGCCGAGGGCGGAAAGACTTCACCCGAAGACGCGGCGCGCAGCGGCGCGGGGAGGTCTCCCACGTCGATGCGCCGCCCGCGCGCCGAGAGGAGCGCACGCTCGAGGGCGTTGCGCAGCTCGCGGACGTTGCCCGGCCAGGGGTGGCGGGCGAGCGCCGAGAGCGCCTCCTCGGTGAGCCCCAGCACGGCGAGGCCCTGGTCGCGCCCGATCTCGAGCAGCAGGTGCTCGGCCAGGGCCGGGACGTCCTCGGCGCGGTCGGCCAGGGAGGGGAGCGCGATGCGCAGGACGTCGAGGCGGTAGTAGAGGTCCTCGCGGAAGGTCCCGCGCTTCACCAGGGCGGCGAGGTCGCGATTGGTGGCGGCGATGACCCGCAGGTCCACCTGGACCGGCCGGGCACCGCCGACCGGCGTCAGCTCGCCTTCCTGCAGGACCCGCAGGAGCTTGGCCTGGTGCGAGGTCGGGATCTCGGCCACCTCGTCGAGGAAGAGGGTGCCGCCGCTCGAGTGCTCGACGAGGCCCACCTGGCTGTCGACCGCGCCGGTGAAGGCACCCCGCCGGTGCCCGAAGAGGGTGCTCTCGAAGAGCTGCTCGGGGATGGCGGCGCAGTTCACCGCCACGAAGGGCCCGCCGGCCCGCGGCCCCTCGAAGTGGATGGCGCGGGCGACGAGCTCCTTGCCCGTCCCGGAGGCCCCGGTGACGAGCACGGTGGCGGTGAGCTGGGCCGCCTCGCGGGCGGCCTCCCGCACCGCGCGGATGGACGGGGCGTTGCCGACGAGGCGATCGGCCGACCAGCGGGCCCGGACCGCCTGCCGGAGGGTCTCCACCTCGCGCCCGAGGGCGAGCTCGCGCGCGGCGTTGCGCAGGACGGCGGCGATCTCCTCCACCCGGAACGGCTTGCAGACGTAGCTGTAGGCGCCGGCTCGCATGGCCTCGACGGCGTCGTCCACCGAGCCGAAGGCCGTCATGAGCACCACCTTCGAGGACGGGTGGCGCCCGCGGACGGCAGCGAGGAGCGTGCGCCCGTCCATCCCCGGCATCCTCACGTCGGAGAGCACCACGTCGGCCGCCGACCCCTCCATGGACTGCAGGGCGGTCGCGGCGTCGCCGGCGCCGCGCACCGCGTAGCCCATGCGGTCGAGGTGGCTCGTCAGGATCTCGCGCAGTCGCGGGTCGTCCTCCACCACCAGCACCGAGAGCGGCCGGGCCGGCGGGCTCACGGGTCCCCCTCGGCCGCCTTGAGCTGCACGGTGAAGCAGGCGCCCCCGAGCGGACCCTGGGCCACCCTGAGGTCGCCCCCGTGGCTCGCCACCACGCGAGCGCACACCGCGAGCCCGAGCCCGGTCCCGTCCGGGCGCGTGGTGAAGAACGGATCGAAGATGCGCTCGCGCAGCGCCTCGGGGACCCCCGGGCCGTCGTCGTGCACCTCGAGGCTCACCACCCGCTCGCCCGCCTCGAGGCCGGCGCGGGCCCGCACGCCCACCCGGCCGCCCACCGCCACCGCGTGGACCGCGTTCACCACCAGGTTGAGGAGTACCTGCTGCAGGCCGTCCGGATCGGCGAGGACCTTCGGCAGGTCCGGGGCGAGGTCGCGCTCCACCCTCACGCCCTTGTGGGTGAGCGGCACGTGCACGAAGGACAGCACCCGCTCCACCGCCTCCGGCACCTCCACCGGCACCCGGCCGCCATCGCTCGAGCGCGCCAGGGACAGCAGCTCGCGGACGAGGCGGCTGATGCGCTCGGTCTCGGCGACGATGGCGCGCAAGCGGGCGGCCTGGGCCTCGGGGGCCCCGTCGAGGATCAGGTACTCGGCAGTGGCGCTGATGACGTTCAGCGGGGTGCCGATCTCGTGCGCCAGCCCGGCCGCCAGGCTCCCCACCAGGGCCAGCTTCTCCGAGCGCATCATCTGGCGCTCGAGCCGCACGCTCGCCGAGGCGTCGCGCACCACGAGCGCCATCCCCTGCGGCTCGCCGCCGGCGTCGCGGAGCAAGGTCGCGCTCACCTCCACCGGCGCCGGCGCGGCGCCCGCGCCCCTCCAGACCGTGCGCTGCCCGCGCACCGGCCGGCCGGCCCTCACGCCGAGGAGCAGCGCTGTCACCCCGGGGTCGTCGGCGACCTCGCAGAGGGGCCGGCCGAGGGCGTCGAAGGCCGAGCGGCCGAGCAGCTGTTCCGCGGCGTGGTTCCAGCTCGTCACGGCCCCCTCGAGGTCGGTGCCGACGATGGCGTCGATCGCCTCGCGGCCGATGTGCGCGAGCAGCTGCTCCTGCGCCACCACCCGGGAGCGGAGCGCCTGCACGGCCGAGAGGTCGCGCAGGAGGCAGGAGCGCCCGATGAGGGTCCCCGCCTCGTCGCGCAGCGCCACCGCCGAGAGCGCCACCGGTACGCGCCGGCCGTCGCGGGCGAGCCGCACGGTGTCCACCCGCGCGGCGCTGCCCTCGCGCTCCACGCGCTCGGCCAGGGCGCGCTCCTCCGCGAGCAGGTCCGGAGGCACGAGCAGGTCCACCCGGCGGCCGAGGGCCTCCTCGAGCGGGTAGCCGAAGATGGCCGAGGCCTCGGCGCCCCAGGAGACGATGCGCTCGGAGAGGTCGACCACGATCGTGGCGGCGCCCATGGCCGCCGCCGACTTCGCCGCCAGGCGCCCGACTCCGGCGAGGCCCGGCGCAAGGGACGACAGGCGCAGGAAGCTCTCCGCCACCCAGGTGAGGGCGCCGCCCTCGTCGAGGACCGGGATCGCGCGCACCCGGTAAGCCTCGGGCGGCGCACCGGGCCGGCCGCGCTCCCGGATGCCCTCCTGGGGCTCCCCGGTGCGGAACACGAGCAGCGGCAGGCAGTCGGGGCAGCGCTCCCCCGCGTGCCACAGCTGCTGGAAGCAGTGATGGCCCCCGCACGAGAGCTCGTCGGCGAGGGCGCGCACGAACGGGTTCGCCCACCGCACGCGCATCTCGCGGTCGACCAGGGTCACGCCCACGCCGAGGGCCGTGAGGGCTTTCCCCAGCGGCTCGAGGTCGTCCGGAGCGCGGATGCGGAGGGCGTCGCGCGGCATGGGCCCGCGCGACTCTACCGGGGCCTCGCGCGCCCGGCAACGCGAGGACGCTCACGGCCACCCGGGCGGCGTGCCCGAGTGGGGGTAGCACGGCTGCGGGCGGGCCAGCATGGTCCACGCCCGTGCTAGTCGAGGAGGCCAAGACCCCGACACCCCCGCCCTCTGCTCGTCCGCTCCAACCCTCGGAAGGGCGGCCGGGCGGCGTGGGCGGGGGTGTCCTCCTCGCCCGGGCTACGGGGCGGCGGGGGCGCGCCCGGTGAGCAAGAACCGGCTCGAGGCCTTCAGCGACGGCGTGATCGCGATCCTCATCACCATCATGGTGCTCGAGCTCAAGGTCCCCAGGGGTGAAGACCTCCGGGCGCTCGCCCCGCTGCTCCCGGTCTTCCTCGCCTACCTGCTCTCCTACCTGAACATCGGCATCTACTGGAACAACCATCACCACATGCTGCACGCCACCTCCCGCATCGACGGGGCGGTCCTGTGGGCGAACCTGCACTTCCTCTTCTGGCTCTCGCTCGTGCCGTTCACCACCGGCTGGATGGGGGAGA
>DATJVF010000185.1:0-5762 GCA_035501995.1 Anaeromyxobacteraceae bacterium | reverse complement strand
CTCGAAGGTCCGGCCCGGGTAGGCGTCGAGCCGGACGACGGCGCGCTGCCCGGGGCGCATGCGGCCGACCTGGGTCTCCTTGAAGTTCGCCACCAGGTAGCTGCGCGCCGGCACGAGCTCCGCCGCCGGCTGGCCGACCTGGACGATCTGTCCCTCGTGGGCGACGAGCTTCGAGACCACCCCGTCCTCCGGCGCCAGGACCCGGGTGTAAGAGAGCTGGAGCTCGGCCAGGTGGAGGGCCGCCTCGGCGCTCTTCACCCTGGCGCGGGCGAGCGCGGCGGCGGCGTGGGCGGCGGCGATCTGCGCTTCCACCGGCGAGGACTGCTCGAGGTGCCCCCGGGCCTCGGCCACCCGCGACACCGCCATCCGGCGCCCCTCCTGGGCGGCGGCGAGCCGGGCCTCGGCCTCGCGCAGGGCCGCCTGGGCGGCGTCGTCGGCCGCCTCGGCGTTGTCGAGGGTCTGCTGCGGAACGGCCCCTGCGGCGACGAGCTGCCGAGCCCGGGCGAGGTCGAGGTCGCTCTTGCGCCGGTCGGCCTCGGCGCGCACCACCGCCGCCCGGGCCGCCTCCACCTGGGCCTCGGCGTTGGCCACCACGTCGGAGGAGGCCGAGAGCGCCGCCTGGGCCGAGGCGAACGAGCCCCTGGCGGAGGCCACCACGATGCGCTCCTGGGCCTCGGCCGAGGCGGCCTGGGCGGCGGCCGTCCCGAGCTCGGCCTCGGCCTCGGCCACCCGGGCCTCGTAGTCGGAGGGGTCGATCTCGACCACCAGGTCGCCCTTCCGCACCGCCTGGTTCTCCTCCACCGCCACGTGCAGGATCTGCCCCGGCACCCGGGCGCCGAGCGGCACCACGTCGGCCTCGACCTGGGCGTCGTCGGTGTCCTCCTGCCCGGCGGTGAGGTGGCGGTAGAGGAGCACCGCCGCCGCGAGGAGGGCGGCCACGATGACCATCATGAGGACCGGGTGCGGGGCCCCCTCGGCGAGCCGGCGCAGCCCGCCGGGCGGCGAGGTGCCCTCTTGCGGCGCCTCGCCCTGGCCTTGCTTGCCAAGGTCCGCTTCCTGCGTCTCCATGGCGCTCACCCCCAGGGGACGACCCGCGGGACAAAGGCCCTTTAAGGCGGGCGGTCCGACGATACCCGAGTGCGCACAGCTCGAGAGCTCAATCCTCCCTCCGCCCGGCTCCCTCGGTGAAGAAGCGGGCCATGGCCGGGACGTGGAAGGAGAGCGACCGGCCGTCGTCGCGGAGGAGCTTGCGCATGAACACCCCGCGCACCATCCCGGAGAGGAGCGAGGGGTAGACGTCCTGGTCTTCGGCGCGCAGGGCCCCGCTCTCCACCGCGCGGGCGAGGAGCGCGCGGGCGGCGTCGTAGAAGGCGGACAGCATGAGGCGCTTCTTCTTCCCCACCCCGCCGCGGCCGCTCTCGATCTCCTCCTCGAAGAGGAGGGCGTGGATGCGGAAGTGGGCGTCCACCTGCTCGGTGACGATGGTGAGGAGCCGCTCGAGCTGCTCGCGGAAGGGGGCCGAGGTGGGCAGGAGCTCCGCCGAGAGGCGGGCGGCGAGATCCTTCGCCGACGCCTCCAGCACCGCGTCGAGGATGGCGCGCCGATCGTCGAAGTAGTTGTAGAGGGTGCCCACCGCCACGCCAGCGCGCTCGGCGATGTCCTCCATGCGCGCCCCGCCGAAGCCGCGCTCGGCGAACACCGCCTCGCCAGCCTGCAGGATGGCCTCGCGGGTCACCTGCTTCACGCGCTCGCGCAGCGGCCGGGGGTGTCCGTCGCCAGATGAACGGCCCTTCATTTATTGAAATGATACTCCACCAGCTGCGCGGGTGGCAAGGCGCTCGCGGGGGAGGGCGGCGCCCGGAGGCCCCGGCGCTGCCAGGCCGAGAGGCGGGCCGGCCCTCGAGCGGGCCGACCCTTCTGAACGCACCCCAGGGGACGAGCCCGACTTACCCTCCGGCGAGGTGCGACCCTCGCCCATAGCCCCGCCGCCGGTCGAGAGCGGTCGCGCGACCTCGAGCGGGCCACTCGGGGCGGACCCGCGCCTCAGGCTCGCGGTCCTCCTGGTCCTGGCCATGGCGCTCGTCCGCCTGATCCTCACCGTGAGGCTCGGGCTGTTCAACGACGAGGCGTACTACTGGGAGTGGTCGCGCCACCTCGCGCCGAGCTACTACGACCACCCGCCGCTCGTCGCCTACCTCATCGCCGCCTCGACCCGCCTGTTCGGGAGGACGGTCTTCGCGGTCCACTTCCCGGCCCTGGCCCTCTCGGTGGCCACCACCCTCGTGCTGGGGCTCTTCGCCGCGGACCTCTTCCCCGGCCGGCCGGGGGTGGTCGCCTGGACCCTCCTCGCTGCCAACGCCTGCCCGCTCTTCGGCCTGGGGGCGGTGTTCACGACGCCCGACGCGCCCTGCACCTTCTTCTGGATCCTGACCGCCTTCCTCGTCTGGCGCGCGCTCCACGGCGAGAAGGGGCTCTTCCTCCTCGCCGGGATGAGCGCCGGCCTGGGCATGCTGTCGAAGTACAACTTCGTCCTCTTGCCGCTCGCCCTCCTGCTCTACCTCGCCCACAAGGAGCGGCGCCGCTGGCTCGGGCGCAAGGAGCCCTACCTCGCCGCGGCCCTCATGCTCCTCGGGCTCCTGCCGGTGCTCCTCTGGAACGCCACGCACGACTGGGCGTCGTTCAGGTTCCAGTTCGTCGACCGGCACCTCGGGCCCTTCCAGCCCCTCTCGACCCTGAGGCGCTATCTCGTCGCCCAGCAGAGCGTCTCGCCGCTCATCTGGCTCGCCTGCCTGGCCGGGACGGTGAGGAGCTACCTCCGCGCCCGCCGGGGCGACGAGGCCCATGCACTCCTCTTCGCCTGCACCGCCACCGTGCTGGGGTTCTTCGGGGCCTGGTCGTTCTTCACCTGGGTGAACCCCAACTGGTGTGCCACCGCCTTCCTCACCGCCATCGTCTCGGCGGCCGAGCTCATGGACGGCCTCGGCTCGAGAGCGCTCCGGATGGCCCCCATCGCGCTCGGGGCCGCGCTCACCCTCCTCTTCTACGCCCAGGCCCTCTGGCTCTTGCTCCCCATCCCGCCCAAGGTCGACTTCGCGACCGATCTCACCGGCTGGGACGAGGTGGGCGTGCGCCTGCGGCTCTTGAAGAGCGAGATGCCCGACCCCGCTCGCACCTTCGTGTACTCGGGGCGGTTCCAGCTGTCCGCCCTGGCCGCGTTCTACGGCGGGGAAGGGCTTTTCGTGACCAGGCTCGGAGGCCGGGCCGACGAGTACGACGCCTGGCGGGGCGAGGCCCACCTCTCGGGCGAGGACGCCATCGCCTTCAGCGACGACGAGCACGCCCTCGTTCCCGGCGGCGAGCCCTTCAAGGCCTGCGAGCCCGCCGGGACCCTGCCCATCGTGCGCCGCGGCCGCACCATCAGGTCCTTCTCCTTCTGGCGGTGCTCGGGCTACGCGCCCTGATCGGCGCGCGAGGGCCCCCGGCTCACCGGCCGCGGACGCCTGGGCGCGTGGGGCCGCGCGCACGGGCCCGCCTTGGCGAAGCCTCGCGGCGCAGCGCCGCCGCCGACGGATAAGGCATCGCGACGGTCCGCCGCCGCCAGGGCCTCTTTTCAGCGGGCGCCCCGACCTGTAGAAGGAGGCGCGTGCCTCCTCGCCGAGGCTCTCAGGGGGAAGGTCCCTGCATCGGGCCGAGGAGGCTGGGGCACCGCTCGTAGGTCGCGGGCCCGGCGAGGGCGCGGAAGACGGCAGCGCGGAACGTCGGCCGCTCGCGGCGCAGTTTCCTCGAGGCCTCGGCATGGGCAAGGGTGTACAGGAAAGTTCGGCGAGCCTCGCGCGGGGATCGACGCTCCTCGTCACCCATCCCGCCTCGAGCGAGCACGATACCGGCCCGGGTCACTTCGAGACCGAGCGCCGCGTCGAGGTGCTGCTCGAGGCGGTGCGCGCCGACGCGGTGCTGCTTCGGGCCCTCCGGCAGGAAGAGGGGACGCCGGCGGCCGACGAGGACCTCCTGCGCGTCCACACCCCCGAGCACCTCGCGCGGGTGAGGGAGGCGGCGGCCGAGGCGGGCCGCCGAAACGAGCTCGTCTGGCTCGACGACGACACGCCCGTCTCGAAGGGATCCTTCGAGGCGGCGCGCGCCGCGGCCGGCGTCGCCATCACCGCGGCCGAGGCGGTCCTCGCCGAACCCGGCACCACCGCCTTCGCCCTCGCCCGCCCGCCCGGCCACCACGCCGGCGCCGGCCGCGCCATGGGCTTCTGCCTGTTCAATAACCTCGCCATCGCCGTGCGTTCCGTCCAGGCGCGAGGCTCCGCCGGCCGCGTGCTCGTCGTGGACCTCGACGCGCACCACGGCAACGGCACCCAGGACATCTTCTACGAGGACCCGACGGTCTACGTGCTCTCGCTGCACCTCGGCCGCGACTTCCCCGGCACCGGCACCACCGCCGAGAAGGGCAAGGGCCCCGGGGAAGGCACGACGAGGAACGTCCCCCTGAGGCGGGGCACCGCCCTCCCCGAGTACCGGCGCCGCTACCTCCAGGCCCTCGAGGTGGCCCTCGCCTCCTTCGAGCCCGACCTCGTGGCGGTCTCCATGGGTCTCGATACGCTAGCCGGGGACCCACAGGGCGGCTTCTCGCTCGAGCCGAGGGACCTCCACGTCATCACGACCGACCTCCTCGAGAGGCTCCCGAGCTCGTCGAAGGGGCGCGTCCTGGCCGTGCTCGAGGGCGGTTACGGGCTCGACCGCATCGGAGCCGGGCTCGTGAACGTGCTCCGGGCTCTCGCGCGCCTGCCGGCGGTGTGACCCCGCAACCAGGGGCCGAAGTCAACCCCGAAGCGGGCCCTCACGCGGGTCCGCTAGCTAAAACATTCAATAAATAAGGCCAATTATACTAGCCCCAACGCGTCTCGGCCCGCGGTGGGGCTTTACGCTAGGCCTCGGCGGTGCTTTCCTCCGCTGACGCTTACGACCCGTTTGGATGTCGTAGGCCAACACACAGCAGTGCCGACCGGCCCTGCTGACCAGGAGCCTTCCCGTGATCTCGTGCCGCGGTCTCGACGAGCCCCCAGAACGCCTCGCCCGCCCCCTTCCAGGGCGGGCATCCTTCCAGACCAGCTCCAGCGACCACCCCGCCGACCCACTCGCGCGAGCGACCCTCGAGGCCTGGCTCGCGAGCATCCCAGGCCTCGAGGCTCTGGCGCTCTCCCCCCTCACCCGGGTGAGGCTGGAGGACTGCCGGCGCATCTGCGAAGAGCTGCGCGCGGTGCTCTCCGGGACGGAGTCCGGGGAGGGCAGGGCCTCCGAGCGCACCCTGCACTTCGCCTCGGTGGAAGGCCACATCCAGGCCCTCTCGTCGATGTTCGCCTGCCCGGGCGGCACCTTCATCGAGCTGCTCGCCACCGCGCCCTGGAACATCCTGGGGCACGCCGATCCCCCCGACCCGCGGACCGTGCGAGGGGCCGGCACGGCCCTCGTGATGGAGGCCATGGCCTGGAGCTCCCGCCGGGGCTGCGGCGGCCGGGTGGCGCTGCAGGCGGAGAACCCTCGCACGCTCCCTTACTACGAGAAGCTGGGCTTCTTCGTCATGCAGCCCTCGCACCGCCCGCTCCTCTTCGTACCGAGAGGTGAGAAGGGCTGGTCGTCCTCGATCCAGCGGGTGGCGTTGGGGATGCCCGGGCGCGAGGAGGAGCGGAGCCCCTGGCTGCTCCTCGACCCGATGGCCCAGGCGAGGCAGCAAGCCGCCTGAAGGGCCTCGCCTCCGA
>DATJVF010000184.1:0-8152 GCA_035501995.1 Anaeromyxobacteraceae bacterium | reverse complement strand
GCGAGCGCTCCGAAGCAGGCGGCCTCGGGCGGAAGGGGAGGAGCTGCCCGGCGGAATGTCGCCTTCGAGGTCCGCATGGACGCCTCCCGGCCGCGCGTGCCAGAGTGCCGCGCGTGAGCCGCGACCCGCGCCTTAGGCCCTACCGCACGGCCATGTGGATCCTGTACTTCGCGGTGATCCTCGTGGGCATCGGGCTCTTCGCGAACTCCATCGCCCGCAGCCTGCGCGGGCCCTCGCGGCCGGCGCGGGAGGTCGGGCCCCTTCCGACCCGCGCCGCCCTGCGGGTGTGCCTCACCGACCTCGAGCTGCTCTACCGCGACCAGAACCAGCGCGCCTGGACCCTGGGCAGCGAGTTCGAGCGCAAGGACCCCATCGGCTCCTGGCACGAGTGGTCGCGCGAGTGGGAGAACAAGGTCGACGACCTCTCGGATCGCTGCCGCCTCGACGGCGCCTCGGGGCCGGACGCGGCCGCGCGGTCGGAGCTGGCGGCGGCCCGCGACGCCCTGCTCGCCCTGCACCGGGCCTACACGGCGCAGGTGAACCGGTTCGCCCAGGAGTACGGCAGCCTCGCCCAGGCCGCCGCCGAGTCCTTCGCCCACGCGAGGGAAGAGGTGGGCCGCACGCGCTAGAGGAGTCTCGCCTACTCGCAGGTGCCGGTGTCCGAGTACTCGAAGACCCACCGGTAGAGCTGGGTCTCGAAGCCGCTGCGCGCCGTCCGATTGGGCAAGGGGACGCTCTGGTCGCCGAGGGCCAGGAAGCCGTTCGAGACCACCACCTCCACCACGTGCACCGGCTGGGAGGCGTAGGCCGGGGGGGTGAAGAGGAACTCGGCCGATCCCACCGTCTGCGAGGGGGTGAGCGGGATCTCGTCGCTCTGGTAGACCCCCCAGTTGCTCTGGGGGTCGTAGTCGATGAACCAGCGCGCCTCCACCGGGTAGGTGGTGTCGACCGAGCTCACCGCGACCTGCAGCGCGAAACCGCTGCCGGACGGACAGTTCTTGCCGACCAGGATCAGGCTCCCGGTGGGCAGCACCTGCTCGGTGAGGATGATGGGGGGCGTGACCGAGCCCCCGTCGTAGAACTCGCTCAAGGGCTGGGGCAGGGGACAGCCGGCCAGGGCGAGGAGCGCGGCGGCGAGGAGGGGGATGGGACGGAGGCTCACGATGGCTCCTCCTCCCCGGCGGGAGGCGCGGGCGGGGCCGCGAGGCCCCGGCGCTCCGCCTCCAGCTTCTCGAGGTGGCGGAAGATGGTGCGCGGGTCGACGCCCAGGTCCTTGGCGGTCTTGGTGCGGTTCCCGGCGTTGCGCTCGAGCACCTCGTTGATGTAGCGCTTCTGGAACTCCTCCTTGGCGAGGGCGAGCGGCTTCACCGGCGCGAGCGCCTCCGGCCCGAGCTCGAGGTCCTGGGGCTCGACCACCGGCTGGTCGCACAGCACCACCGCCTTCTTGATCCGGTTCTCGAGCTCGCGGATGTTGCCCGGCCAGGCGTACTTGCGCAGGGCGGAGAGGGCCGCCGCCGAGAAGCTGCGGGCCCTGGAGCCGAACTCGCGCGCGTAGCGCTGCAGGAAGAAGCGGGCGAGCACCACCACGTCGTCGCCCCGCTCGGCGAGGGGCGGCAGGGCGATCCCGATCACGTTCAGGCGGTAGTAGAGGTCCTCCCGGAAGCGGCCGGCCTGGATCTCCTCCTCCAGCACCTTGTGGGTGGCGGCCAGCACCCGGATGTCCACCGGCTCGAGCCGGGTGTCGCCCACCCGGGTCACCATGCGCTCCTGCAGGGCGCGCAGGAGCTTCACCTGGAGCGCGGGCGGCATGTCGCCCACCTCGTCGAGGAACAGGGTCCCGCCGCTCGCGGCCTGGAACTTCCCGTCGCGGGTGGCGACCGCTCCGGTGAAGGCGCCGCGCACGTGGCCGAAGAGCTCGCTCTCGAGCAGGCTCTCGGGGATGGCGCCGCAGTTCACCGCCACGAAGGGCCCGGCCGCCCGCGCCGAGCGCCGGTGGATCTCGCGCGCCACCAGCTCCTTGCCGGTGCCGGTCTCGCCGGAGATGAGGACCGAGACGTCGGTCATGGCCACCTTCTCGATGCGCCGGAACACCTCTCGCATGCTGGCGCCGGCCCCGATGATCTCGCCGAACTGGTTCTGCTGGACCGCCTGGCGGAGGGCCTCGTTCTCGCGCCGCAGGCCGTGGAGCAGGAGCGCGTTGTGCACGAGCAGCGAGGCCTGGGCGGTGAACACCGTCAGCACCTCGAGGTCGCGCTCGTCGAACAGGCTCACCACGCTGTCGTTGCCGAGGTAGATGACCCCGAGCGGCTCCCCCTCGCGCATGAGGGGAGCGCACATCACCGAGCACAGCTTGAGGTTCACCACCGAGGAGGAGCTCGACCACTGGGCGTCGTGGAGCGCGTCGGCCACCACCACCGGCCGGCGCGTCTGCGCCACCCGCTGGACGATGGAGTCGGAGACCCGCGAGACCGCGTCCTCGATGGTCTCGCGGGCGAGGTTGCGCGCCGCCTTCACCTCCATCCGGCCCTCCTCGAGCAGGATGAGGAACCCCTTCTCGGCGTGGGTGACCTCGAGCAGCGCGTCGAGCAGCTCGTCGAGCAGGCGCGACAGGTCGCGGGCCGAGAGCAGCCGCTCCGAGAAGCGGACCAGCCCCTCCATGGCCTCGACCCGCACGCGCTCGCTCACCCGGGGCGGCGCGGCGGCCGGGTCCTTCAGGGTGAAGCGGAGCTCGGTGGCGCCGAGCCGGATGAGGTCGCCCTCCGACAGGCGCGCGGTCACCTTGCGGCGGCCGTTCACCTGCATCTCGGCCCCTCCGTGGCAGGCGGCGTTGAAGTCGCGGCCGTCGAAGTGGATGTGGAGCGCCGTCTCGGGCAGGTCGTGGTCGGCGAGCGCGACGTCGTTGTCGGGCCCGCGCCCGACGGTGGTGATCCGCCGCGCCAGCGGCACGGCACGCTCCTGGCCTTTGGGCGAGACGACGAGCAGGCAGGCCATGGTCCCCTAGAAGGCGAAGCTGAGCTTCAGGCCGACCTCGCGCGAGGAGAGCTCGGTCTCCACCCGCGGGACGTAGAAGCGGTGGGCGTCGTAGACGCCATAGGCGTAGAGGCCCCAGAACAGGCCGGCCGAGACGTACTTCACGAGGTCGACGTTGGAGAGGTCGCTGCGGACCGAGTCGGTGTAGGGGGGACGGCTGCAGTTGGCGGCCACCGTGCTGCAGCGCCGCGAGGGGTCCTGGGCGAGCTGGTTGTGGTAGAGGATGGCGCCCAGGTTGGCCGCCGCGAACACCAGCTCGGCGGCCGCGATGACGGTGCCCTTGGTGGGCTGGCCGTTCTGGAACTGGCCGGCCCCGAAGGGCATCCAGTTGAACATGTAGAGCCGCTTCTCCACCCGGACGACCTTGGTGGGAGCGCCCTGGCGCGCCTGCTCGGCGGTGAGGAGCCGCGTGCGGGCCTCCTCGGCGAGGGCCTTCTGCTCCTCGAGGGCGCGGCGGCGCTCCCGCAGCGGGGCCAGGGCTGGCTCGTGCTCCTTCTTCACCTCGTCGAAGAACTCCACCACCTTGGGCTCGAAGAGGAAGGGGTCGAGCGTCTGGTCGGGATCGAGCGAGAGCAGGGAGACGAAGGCGGCCCGGGCCTGGGACGGATCGTTGAGCTTGAACTCGGCGATGCCGAGCATCCGGTAGGCCTCGATGGCCTCGTCCCCGGAGGCGTCCGGGTGGTCGGCGAGCCAGGCCCGGATGGTCCCGGCCGCCTCGGCGTAGGCCCCGAACTCGAAGCGGTCGCGGGCGCGCTTCAGATCGGGCGCCTGGGGCGCGGCGGCCAGGATCACCGCCAGGGCGAGCGTCATCACGGCGAGCCCTCCGCCGGCGCTGGACCGCTCGCCCTCTGCGGCGCGGCCGGCTCCGTGCGCGAGGCCGCGAAGGTCACGTCGGCGCCCGCCCGCAGCCGCACCGTGGCGAGGACCGGGGCGAGCCCATCGCTCTCCAGGCGCAGCTCGGCCGGCGCCTCGTAGGGGCTGTCGCCCCCGGAGGGCACCGGGACCTGCAGCGGGGCGCGCTGCGAGTCCCCGGCGGTGCCGACGAGCTTGCCGTCGACGTAGACGAGCGCCTTCGGGTCGCCCTCCACCCGCAGCCGGGCCGGGCGGGGGCGCAGGCGCTCCTTGAGCTCGGCCGGCACCGCCTCGTCGGCCGCGAACTCCTTCACGAAGGGGAAGCAGCAGGCGTGCTCGATCTGGATGCGGTGGCGCACGCCGGGCGTGAGCGAGAAGGTGACCCGTCCCTCCCCGCGAGCCACCTCGACCCCGTCGAGGAGGGCCCGCTGCGCGTAGGGACTCACGTGGATGGAGAGGAGGGCCGGCGTCGCCGGCTGAGCCGGGTCGACCCGGGACTGCGGCGGCTCCTTCAGGGCCACCGCCCGGGGCGGCGGGGGGGCCGGTGCGGCCGGGGACGGGGCGGGTGGCGCCGGGGCCGGCCGCGCCGCGGAGGGGGGCTTGGCCGACGGGGCCGCGGGGATCGCCGGGGCGGGGTCCGGCGGGAGCGCCGAGGCCGCCAGCGCGGGGGGGGCCTCGGGGGCCGGCGGGTGGCGCGCGTGCCAGGCGGAGAGCGCCGCTGCCATAGCGGCGACGAGGGCGATGCCGGCCAGGGCGAAGCCGGCCCGCCGGGCGTGCCGCCGCAGGCGGGCGCGCAAGGCGAGGCGGGCGAGCCGCGCCTCCACCGCTCGGTCGCCTGGGCGCAGGGCCAGGACCCGGTCGAGGAAGCGCATGGCGCGAGCGGTCTCGCCGGCCGCGAGCGCCCGGTCGGCCTCGGCGAGCGCGAAGGCGACGAGCCGGCCCGGGAGCTCCCGCTTGTAGCCCTCCGGGTCGGCGAGGAAGGCCTCGAGTTCCGCCGGCGCGTCCGCGAGCCCGCTCGCGGCCAGGGCCTGCTCGAGCGAGGCCCGCAGGGCCTCCGCGCTCTCGGTGCGCAGGGCCGGGTCGGCCGCGAGCGCCTTCTTCACCACGGCGGCGAGCGCGTCGGAGACGAGCGGGCTCTCCTCGCGAGGATCGGTGAAGTCCCCCTCGATCACCCGCCGCAGGGTGGCGGTGGGGTTGGGCGCCGCGAAGGGCATCTTCCCGGTGGCGAGCCAGTAGAGGATGGTGCCGAGCGAGAAGACGTCGCAGCGGGCGTCAGCCTCGCGGCCCTCGATGATCTCGGGCGCCATGTGGTTGGGCGAGCCGACCAGCGCTCCGGTCAAGGTCATCTTCTCGTCCGAGGAGAGGATGCGGGCGATCCCGAAGTCGACGAGCTTCACGGCCCGCCGCCCGCCCGCCTCGAGCACCAGCACGTTCTCGGGCTTGAGGTCGCGGTGGATCACCTTGGCGGCGTGGGCGTGGACGAGGGCGTCGGCGAGGGCGCGCACGATGAGCGCCCCCACCTCCGGGTAGCCCACGCCCTCCTCCTCGGCGAAGGCCCGCAGCGTGCGGCCCCGCACGAACTCGGTGACGAGGTAGCTCTCGAGGGCGGCGTCCCCGGCGTAGTCGTAGATCTCGACGATGTTGGGGTGGCGCAGGCGCGCCACCGCCCGGGCCTCGCGCGAGAAGCGCGCCCGGGACTCGGCGCGGGTGGCGAGGTGCGGGTGGAGGACCTTCACCGCCACCTCGCGGTCGAGCGCGGTGTCGCGCCCCCGATACACGACGGCCATGCCGCCGCTCCCCACCTGCTCCAGGAGCTCGTAGCGGTCCACCCGCCGGATCACGGCTCGCCCTCCGGTGAGAAGGCCGCGCGCCCGGCCCCGGCCGCGAGGGCTCAAAGCACCAGGCGGGCGGACCACCTCCCCGCTCGCACACCCTGGGCCTCGCCCCGCGACAGTGCCGTCCGAGGCCACCTGCGGCGACTATGACACGGATGGCAGGGCCTCGGCCATAGCGCCGCCGACCGGAAGGAGCGGCGGGGCGGCCCGGGTCTTAGTCCTGCCGGCCGCCCTCCAGAAGCGGCGCGGCGCCGGTCGGCAGGAGCCGGCGGGCGAGGAGGGCGTGGATGGTCTCCGGCAACCCGGCGGCCGAGATGGGGTAGAGCGGCCGAAAGCCCAGGTCGGCGAGGCGCCGGGTATCGTAGTAGTGGTCGGCCGACATCCAGTGGAGCGATTCGCGGTCGAGGCGCGGCGCGAGCTCGGCGCTCGCCCCGCTCCTCTCGGTGACCCGCGCCCAGGCCGCGGCCAGGCGGCGGTTGACCGGGTCGACCAGGATCCGGTCCGGCACGTGGCGGACGAGCCAGAGGAGGAAGGCCGTGAGCCGCGGCGAGTAGGGCAGGACCCGGCCGGCGCGGTAGCCCATGGCGGCGAGCGCGGCGGCGAGGTGCTCGGCGAGCGGGAGCGGGGCCTCGTCGCCGACGTTGAAGGCGCGGCCCACCACCGCCCGGTCGTCCGGGTGCTCCGCCACGTGCCGGCAGGCCCGGGCGAGGTCCCGCACGTGGAGGAGGTGGGTGACCGGGCCGCGGCGCAGGATGGGGACGCTGCGCCGCCCCTGGTTCAGGAGGGCGATGAGGGCGAGGGCCCGGATGGCGCCGCCCTTGAGGTGCGGCCCGTAGATGAGGGTGGGGCGCAGGACGGTGAGCGGTGCCCCCTGCCGAAAGGCCAGCCAGGCCGCCTGCTCGGCGCGCCACCTCGCCCGCTCGGCCGGGGTGCGCGGCGCCTTCAGGTCCCCCTCCTGGCAGGGCAAGTTGCGCGGGCGGCCGTAGACCGAGGTGGTGGAGACGAGGACGTAGCGGCGGGCGCCCGCCTCGAGGGCCGCCCGCCCGGCCGCGAAGGCGGCCGCCGCCTCGGCGTCGGCGCGGCGCCGCGTGCCGTCGGCGCGCGAGGTGCGCACGCCCACGTGAAAGACGACCTCGGCGCCGCGGGCAGCGGCGAGGAGGTCGGGGAGCAGGAGCCCCTCGAAGGCGAGCCGCCGCACCTGCCAGCCCGCGGCGGCGAGCTCCTCCTCGAGGGCCTGGGCCCGCCCGCCGGGTGAGCCGGTGATGAGGGCGAGGCGCGCCACCCCGCCATCTTAGCAGCGCGGGCCGGGGGTGCCCGCGGCCCGAGGAAAGCGCGCTACGCCCGCACCTCGCCCTTCACGGGTTCGCGCTTCTGGCCCTCCGGCTCGGGCGTGGCCGGGGGCTTGCGCCCGAGCGGGTTCTCCTCGAGCGCCGCCTTCAGCACCTCGTCCATGTGGGTGGCGAAGATGAACTCGAGCTCCTTGCGGGCCTGCTCCGGGACGTCGATGAGGTCCTTCTCGCAGCGGGCCGGCATGATGATGCGCTTGATGCCGGCCCGGTGCGCGGCGAGCACCTTCTCCTTGATGCCCCCCACCGGCAGGACCAGGCCGCGCAGGGTCACCTCGCCGGTCATGGCCACGTCGGAGCGGACCCGGATGCCGGTGAGGAGCGAGACGAGCGCGGTGAGGATGGTCACCCCAGCGCTCGGGCCGTCCTTGGGGATGGAGCCGGCCGGGAAGTGGATGTGGAGGTCGGTCTTCTCCAGGAAGTTGGAGGGGATGCCCAGGCTGTCGGCGTTCGAGCGCAGGTAGGAGAGGGCCGCCTGGGCCGACTCCTTCATGACGTCGCCGAGCTGGCCGGTGAGGGTGAGCGACCCCTTGCCGGTCATGCGGGTGGCCTCGATGAACAGGATGTCGCCGCCGGCGGCAGTCCAGGCGAGGCCGGTGGCGACCCCGGGGATCTCGGTGCGCTCGGCGGTCTCGTTCCAGAACTTCTCCGGGCCGAGCATCTCCGGCAGGTCCGGCTCGGAGACGGTGCGCTTGGCGCCGGCGCCGATCTTGCCGCTCGCCACCTCCACCGCCACCGCGCGGCAGATGTCGGCGATGCGCCGCTCGAGGTTTCGGACGCCGGCCTCCCGCGTGTAGGCCATGATCAACTTGATGAGGCCTTTCTCGTCGAAGGTGATGGCGTCGGGGGAGAGCCCGTGCTCCCTGAGCTGCTTGGGGATGAGGTGGTTCTGGGCGATGTGGACCTTCTCCTCGAAGGTGTAGCCGGGGAGCTCCAGGATCTCCATCCGGTCGATCAACGGCGAGGGCACCGTCGCCAGCGTGTTGGCCGTGGCGATGAACATCACGTCCCGCAGGCTGAAGGGCACCTCGACGTAATGATCGACGAAGGCGTGGTTCTGCGCCGGGTCCAGCACCTCCAGCAGCGCCG
>DATJVF010000183.1:0-7299 GCA_035501995.1 Anaeromyxobacteraceae bacterium | reverse complement strand
GCTCGAGGCCGAAGTCGAGCGAGGCCCGGTTGGCCGCCACGCCGTGGACGAGGAGCACCGGGAGGGACCGCGCCGCGCCGCGCGGGCGCCGGCGGCCGAGGGCGAGGCGCCAGCCGTCCTCCGTCACCGCGAAGAGGAGCTCGTCCTCGCCGGTCCGGACGCGGAGTCGGCGCGACCAGAAGAGGTAGTGGCCGAGGGCCGCGAGGGCCAGGCCGAGGACGATCGCGAGGGCGTGAAGCGGGCTCAAGACGCGCCCGATTCTACCCGCCGCCCGGCGTCCCTCGGCGAGCGGCGCGCCCGCGCGGAACCCCAAAGGGGGCGAAGGCTGATCGGGCGGGAGAGGCCGGGAGGCGGCGGCTTACATTCTCGGGTGGTGGTGCGCGGCCGGGCGCGGGCTCGCTTTCCGTGGCGCGGACCATGCAGCGGCCTTCCGGCGGCGCGGGGGACCTTCCGTCCCCGGGGCCGGATGAGGAATCGGCACCACCACCTCGCAGGAAGGGGGAGGTGCCTCGGGCGGTCCTGTTGTACGTTTCGCGGGCAGAGGGCAGCGCGGGAAACGAGCAGGCCGCCATCGGCCGGGACGGGCAGCTGGCGAATCTTGACCTCGCGGAGTACCGGGGCGTAGCGTCGACGGGTCAACTCTTCCAAAGACTGAGGTGGGACGTGAAGAAGGTCGAAGCCATCATCAAGCCCTTCAAGCTGGATGAGGTGAAGCAGGCGCTCTCGGAGGTTGGCGTGGCCGGCCTCACCGCCACCGAGGTCAAGGGCTTCGGCCGGCAAAAGGGTCATACCGAGCTCTACCGAGGAGCCGAGTACGTGGTCGATTTCCTCCCCAAGGTGAAGGTGGAGGTGGTGGTCTCCGACCAGCTCGTCGGCCGGGTGGTGGAGGTCATCGAGCGGGCCGCCAAGACCGGCCGCATCGGCGACGGCAAGATCTTCGTGGTCCCGGTGGAGGAGGTCATCCGGATCCGGACCGGCGAGCGGGGGGAGGAGGCCCTCTAGCGGGACGGCTCGCCCCCGCGCGGGTCTGTCGGCGCGGGCGTCCCCGTCGGCCGGGGGCGCCCCTTATCGTTTCTCCGGCCAGCCCAGCACGGCATGTCACGTCTGCCCAAACCCCCGCCGCTTCCAGCTTCGCTCGCCCGGGCCGCGGTGGATTCGCTCGCCGACGCCATCCTCATCCTAGGCGCCGACGGCGGGGTCATCCACATGAACCCCGCCGCCGAGGAGCTCTTCGGCAGAAGCCGCGACCGGGCGGTGGGGCTGCCGCTGCGGTCGCTCCCGGGCGGGGGCCAGCTCGCCATCCTCTCCGAGCGCGCTCGGGTCTCCCAGGAGTCCGCCTCGGCCGAGGTACCGAGCCCGCAGAACGCCGCCGTCTCGGTGATGGTGGAGGCGGGCCCCCTCTTCGACGGCCCCACCTGCGCCGGGACGGTGGTGGCGGTGCGGGTGCCGCGCCCCGCCGAGCGGGCGCTGGACTTCGAGGCGCTCGCGGCCGGGCTCGCCCACGAGATCAAGAACCCTCTCGCCGGGCTGCAGGGGTCGGCGGAGCTCCTCGCCCGTGAGGCCGAGGGGCCGGCGCGGGAGTACGCCATGGTGATCGCCCGCGAGGCGAAGCGGGTGGATGGTCTCGTGCGCGAGCTCCTCGACCTCGCTAGGCCGGCGGCGCTGCAGACGGCCCCGGTCAACATCCACACCGTCCTCGACGACGTGCTCCTCCTCGCGCGCGGCTTCCCTGGCGGCGAGGTGAGCTACCTCGAGCGCTACGACCCCTCCTTGCCGCACGTCCACTGCGATCGGGAGAAGATCACCCAGGTGCTCCTGAACCTCGTCCGCAACGCGGTCGACGCCGTGCAGTCCGCCCCGCGCCGGGAGGTCATCCTCCAGACCGGAGTAGCCTCGCTCAGGCTGCGCTCGGCCGGCGGGCGGACGAGGCCGCTCGCCCGGGTCTCGGTCCTGGACAGCGGCCCCGGCATCCCTCCCTCGATGCAGAACCGGCTCTTCACCCCGTTCGCCACCTCCAAGGCGCACGGCACCGGGCTCGGCCTCGCCATCTCGCGGCGCATCGTCGAGGCACACGGCGGCCGGATCGAGGTGAAGAACCGGGCCGAGGGCGGGGCGGAGGCGAGCGTCTTCTTGCCCCTCGAGATCTCCTGAAGAGGCCCCTTTCGGGCGATGTGGGCCTGGCAGGTCTTTTGCTTCTTGTGCCCGTTCGCCGGGCACTGGATTTCGGGCCGGCAGGCCCTCGCGCCCGCCGGGAGGTGGGGGTTTGAACGTGCGCAAGGTTCTCATCGTCGACGACGAGCCGTCGGTTCGCTTCGTCTTGGCCCGCACCTGCGAGCGGGCAGGCGTCCCCTTCGTCGAGGCCGGGAGCGCCGAGGAGGCGCGCGAGAGGCTCGCCGAGCACGGCGTCCACCGCGACGGCGTGGGCCTCGTGCTCCTCGACGTGCGGCTCCCCGGCGACGACGGGTTCAAGCTCCTCGGCGAGCTCTCGCAGCGGCCCGACTCGCCCTTCGTGGTGGTCATGACCGCCGAGGACACCATGCGCTCGGCGGTCGAGGCCATGAAGCGGGGCGCCGCCGACTACCTCGGCAAGCCCTTCGACCTCACCCGGGTCGAGCGGCTGGTGAAGGACCTCGCGCTCGGGCCGGAGGCCGAGCACGCCGAGGAGCGTCCGCCGCCTCCGCCTCCACCGGCCGAGGAGTCGGGTGGCCCCAGGGAGGTGGAGATCCCGGACATCCTCATCGGCCGCTCCCCGGCCATGGTCGAGGTCTACAAGGAGATCGGCCGGGTGGCGCGTACCGAGATGACGGTGCTCCTCACCGGCGAGAGCGGCACCGGCAAGGAGCTCGTGGCGCGCGCCATCCACGCCAACTCGGCCCGCGCCCGCGGGCCCTTCGTCACCGTCAACATGGCGGCCCTCCCGCGCGACCTCATGGAGAGCGAGCTCTACGGGCACGAGAAGGGCTCCTTCACCGGGGCGGTGGAGCGGCGCCCTGGCAAGTTCGAGCTGGCGAGCAGCGGGACCCTGTTCCTCGACGAGATCGGCGAGATGCCGGTGGAGCTGCAGGCGAAGCTCCTCCGGGTCCTCCAGGAGCGGGAGGTGGACCGGGTGGGCGGCAGCCGCCCGCTCCCGGTCGACGTCCGCATCGTCGCCGCCACCAACGCCGACCTAGCGCGCTCGGTGGAGGAGGGGCGCTTCCGGCGCGACCTCTACTACCGGCTGGCGGTGGTGCCCATCCGGCTCCCGCCGCTGCGCGAGCGGGAGGGCGACGTCATCCTCCTCGCCCGCTTCTTCATCTCGAAGTACGGCGAGCAGCTGAAGGGCCGGCCCATGGCGCTCGCCAAGGACGCCGAGCCACTCCTCCTCTCGCACGGCTGGCCGGGCAACGTGCGCGAGCTGCAGAACGTGGTGCAGCGCGCCCTGCTCAAGGTGGCGGGCGCGCGCCTCTCCGCCAAGGAGCTCCTCGGGCTGCTGCCCACCACCGGCACCTCCGAGCGCGGACTCTCCGGGCTCGTCGACCAGCTCCTCGACGGCCCGCCGCCGGAGGGCGGGCGGCACGCAGCCGCCCTGTCCGCCATCGAGGCCCCGCTCATCGCGGGCGCCCTGGCGCGCACGCGCGGGAACCAGCTGCGGGCGGCCGAGCTCCTCGGGATGAACCGCAACACGCTGCGGGAGCGCATGCGGGCCCTCGGCATGAAGGCGCGGTAGGCCACTCGCCCGAGAGACCCGGCCGGGATGAGGCGGGGATCGGCGCGGGCGGGCTATGCTCGAAAACCGAGCAGAGGTTGCTCCGGGAGCGAGCAGCCCAGGGAGCGCCCGGTTCGAGAAACAGGGGAGATGGGCGGTTCCGGGGTGGCACGTACCGTGCTAACCCTTCGCGCCCGACATCCGCTTACCACCAGGAGATAGGACAACCGCAATGGCGAACCTCACCCCAAAGCAGGTGCTCGGCCTGGCGCAGGAGAAGAAGGCCACCTACGTCGACCTGAAGTTCATGGACTTCATCGGCATCTGGCAGCACTTCACCACCCCGCTCGGCGAGCTCACCGAGGCCGTGTTCGAGGAGGGCCTGGGCTTCGACGGCTCCTCGATCCGCGGATGGCAGGCCATCAACGCCTCCGACATGCTGGTCATGCCGGACCCCTCCACGGCGGTCATCGACCCCTTCATGGCGGAGCCGACCCTCTCCCTCATCTGCAACGTGGTCGACCCCATCACCAAGGAGCCCTACTCGCGCGACCCGCGCAACATCGCCATGAAGGCCGAGAAGTACCTGAAGTCGACCGGCATCGGCGACGTGGCCTACTTCGGACCCGAGCCGGAGTTCTTCATCTTCGACGAGGTCCGCTACGACTGCGGGGTGAACCAGGCCTTCTACAAGCTCGACTCGGTGGAGGGGCAGTGGAACACCGGCCGTGAAGAGCCGGGCGGCAACCTCGGCTACAAGCCGCGCTACAAGGAGGGCTACTTCCCGGTCGCCCCCACCGACAGCCAGCAGGACATCCGCACCGAGATGTGCCGGGTGATGGAGTCGGTGGGCATCGCCATCGAGAAGCAGCACCACGAGGTGGCGACCGCCGGTCAGGCCGAGATCGACATGCGCTTCGAGGCCCTGGTGAAGTGCGCCGACAACCTCCAGTGGTACAAGTACGTCATCAAGAACGTGGCCCGCCGCCACGGCAAGGCGGTCACCCTCATGCCGAAGCCGCTCTACGGCGACAACGGCTCGGGCATGCACGTTCACCAGTCGATCTGGAAGAGCGGCAAGCCCCTCTTCGCCGGCGAGGGCTACGCGGGCCTGTCCGACCTCGCCATGTGGTACATCGGCGGCATCCTCAAGCACGGGCCGGCGCTGGCCGCGCTCTGCAACCCCACCACCAACAGCTACAAGCGGCTCGTTCCGGGCTTCGAGGCCCCCATCAACCTCGCCTACTCGGCGCGCAACCGCTCGGCCGCCATCCGCATCCCCATGTACTCGCCGAACCCGAAGACCAAGCGCCTCGAGTTCCGCACCCCCGACCCCTCCTGCAACGGCTACCTCGCCTTCGCCGCCCAGCTCATGGCCGGCCTCGACGGCATCGAGAGCAAGGTGAACCCCGGCCAGCCGCTCGACAAGGACATCTACGGCCTGTCGCCCGAGGAGCTGAAGGAGATCCCGAAGATGCCGGGCTCGCTCGACGAGGCCCTCGAGTGCCTGCGCAAGGACCACAAGTTCCTCCTGAAGGGCGACGTCTTCACCGAGGACGTCATCGAGACCTGGATCGAGTACAAGTACGACAAGGAGGTGACCCCGGTCCGCAGCCGGCCGCACCCCCTCGAGTTCGCCCTGTACTTCGACTCGTAGGGCACCGCTCGGGCGGCGCCCTAAAGCCCTTCCTCTCGCGGCGGCCGCCCTCGGGCGGCCGCCGACGTCTTTCACGCCCCCGGGCGCGCCCCCTTGGCAGAAGGAGGCCCTTTCGCGAGCGCGGGGGGCGTGCGAGAACGGTGCGATGCGCCGGCCGGGCGCCGCCCTAGCTCGCCTCTTCGAGGGGCTGCCCGAGACCTTCGTCTGGCTCTTTGCCGGGGGCTTCGTCTCGGCGCTCGCGAGCTTCGTCTTCCCCTTCCTCTCGCTCGCCCTCACCGCGCGCGGGGCCTCGCCCCGCGGCGCCGGCCTCGCCATGAGCGCCCTCGGCGCCGGCATCCTCTGCTCCGGACCCCTCTCGGGGGAGCTCGCCGACCGGCTCGGCCGCCGCCGGACCCTCGTCCTCGCGCTCCTCGTGGCCGCGGCGAGCGCGGCGGCGCTCGGGCTCGCGGCCTCGCCGAGGCTCACCTTCCTCGCCGCCTTCCTCTTCGGGGTCTCGTCCTCGGGGGCGGCCTCGCCCATCCAGGCGCTCGTGGCCGACCTCGTCGAGCCGCCCCTGCGGGCTCGCGCCTACGGGCTCCTCTACTGGGCCTCGAACCTCGGCACGGGCGTCTCGCTCGTCCTGGGCGGGCTCCTCGCCGAGCGGAGCTTCGCCCTGCCGTTCTTCGCCGACGCCGCGACCACCATCCTCTTCGCGCTGGTGGTCCTCGCCCGGGTGAGGGAGACCTCGCCCGGGGCGCGAACACCGCCCTCGCGGGTGGCCGCCAGGGCCGGTTACCGCCCGGTGCTCGCCGACCGCGCCTTCCTGGCCTTCTTGGCCGCGATCTTCCCGTTCGCGCTGGTCTTCTTCCAGGTCGGGGCGACCCTGCCCATCGACATGGCGCGCCACGGCCTCTCGCCGGCCACCTACGGGGTCGTGCTCTCGGTGAACACGGCGCTCATCGTGGTCCTGCAGCCCTTCGCGCCGCGCCTGCTCGGGCGGCTCTCGTACCCTCACGCGCTCGCGCTCTCATCAGCCCTCGTCGGCCTGGGCTTCGGCGCCTACGCGCTGTGCGGCTCGCCGCTCGGCTTCGCCCTCGCCACCGCGGTCTGGAGCCTCGGCGAGATCGGCTACGCGCCCTCGGCGAGCGCCTACACGGCCCTGCTCGCCCCGCCCGAGCTGCGGGGCCGCTATGCGGGCGCCTTCGCCCTAGCCGTGGGGTTCGCCGGCGCGCTCGCGCCTCTTCTCGGGACGTCCGTCTTCGAGGCGCTCGGGGACCGGGCGCTCTTCGGTCTCTGCCTCGGCCTCGGCGCGCTCTCCTCCTCGTCCTTCCTCGCGCTCGGCCGCTTCCGGCGGGCGGGGCCCCTGCCGGCCCCCTGAGCGCACACCCGGCCGGGGCGGTGCGGTGGGAGGAGGCCCCCATCGCTTCCGCGCGGAGGGGCAGCGCTCGCGGGCTCGGCCGGACAAAAAAGAGGAGGGCCGCCTGCGCGACCCTCCTCGGTGAGCCTTTTCTGCCTAACGGGCTAGAAGAGGTTGAAGTGGCCCACCCACTCGCCGCGGAACTCGGTGCCGCTGTCGCCCTCGAAGTTCTTGCGGTAGTTGAGGTAGAACTCGGGGCCCGTCCAGAAGGTCTTCGAGACGTTCCAGTAGGTGTTGATGCCGCCCGAGGCCACCGAGTGGTTGGCGGCGTTGTAGGCCGTGGCGCCGAGCGCCCCCAGGAGGTCGTTGCTGCCCGAAGCGAGGAGGATGCTCCCCATGATGTTCGTCTGGAACTGCGCGTTCCAGTTGTGGGCGTAGCCGATCGAGCCGCCGACGGTGGTCCACATGGTGATGCCGCTGCCGTCCGCCTTCTCGATGGCGTCCTCGCCGGTCGGCCCGGTGGTGAGGCCGTACTGATAGGTCCCGAGGCCCGAGCCGCCCTCCACGTCGAGGACCAGGCTGTCGCCGGCGAAGTTGAGGGCCGCCCCGATGGCGCCGCCG
>DATJVF010000182.1:0-5879 GCA_035501995.1 Anaeromyxobacteraceae bacterium | reverse complement strand
AGCGCGAGGAGCGCCCGGCCCACCGCGCTCTCGCCCTCGGCGGCGAGCGCCCGGACGACCACCGCCGTGCGCCGCCGCGCCGGGGCGAGGCCGCCCTCCCAGGTCTCGAGGCCGAGGACCGCCAGGGCGAGGAGCATCCCGTACTGCCACTTCACGTGGAAGAGGAGGTTGCCGAGGAGCGCCAGGGCGACGGGCCTCTGCGAGGGGCCGCGCCGAGAGGCGATCCAGGCCCAGACAGAACCCAGGGTGAAAAGGGCCGAGAGCGGCTCCAGCATCCCGTCGGCGGCGTAGATGAGCAGCGCGCGGTTCCCGAGCAGGAGGGCGGCCCCGAGGGCGAAGGCCACCAGGGCCTCGACGGTGGAGCGGGCGAGGTCGGCGGCGACGAGCGCCAGCAGGAGCGGCAGGGCCGCGTAGGCGGCCACCGAGAGCCCGAGCTCGACGCCGAAGGCGTGCGGCGGGCCGGCGAGGGCGTGCAGCGGGGCGGCGAGGAGGAGCCGCAGGGTGGGCCAGGTCTCGGGCCCCACCACCCGCCACAGGAAGGCGGCGACGTCGAGCCGGCGCAGGGCGTCTGCCGCCTCGAGGTCGAGCAGGGCCCGCCGGGCCGCGTCCCAGGCCAGGGCTTCCCGGTTGGCGACGCCCGAGAGCGCGCGGGCGAGGCCCAGGGCCTCGGCCGCGGCGAGCGCCGCGCCGCAGGCCGCGCACAGGACGCGCCCAGCCCGTCCGACGCCGCGATCCATGGCCGGCGACGAGACCACAGGCGGCCTCCCCCGACAAGGGAGGCCCGGGTCTCCCCGAACGCCCCGAGGCGCTCGGCCCTCCGGCCGAGGCGCCCCGCCGCGCTCCCCTGTCACGGCGGCAGCGAGAGGGCGGCCGCGAAGGGCCCGGCGGCGTCGGCGCGCACGCACACCAGGTAACCCTCGAGCCGGCCGCAGCGCGCGCGGGGGGGGCGCAGGGCCGCGAGGAGCGAGGGGTGGACGACGTACAGCGTGTCCGGGCGTAGTTCCCCCGCCGCCACCTCGCCGAGGAGCTCGAGGCAGGGCCTCGCCAGGCGCTCGTGGTCTCCGCGCGCCAGAAAGCCGCTGTTGAAGGTCATCCCCAGCCGGTAGGCCTCATAGGCGAGCGGGGCCCAGTAGTCGTCGTCGCCGTAGAGCTCGCCGCGGCAGGGACCGGCCACCCCCACCACCTGCGGCGGCACGAGCGCCAGGTGCTGGTAGCGACCGCGGGCGAGGAGCCAGGTCGGGTCCTCGAGCCGCCAGGGGCGCGGGGCGAAGCGGCTCCCCACCGCGAGCGGGGCGAGGTCGGCGAGCTCGAGCAGCACGGCGCCGGCGAGGAGGGCCGTGGCGAGGCGCGGCCTCTCCCGCAAGGCGACGAGGGGGACCGACACCGCCCCGGCGAGCAGCAGGTAGAAGAGCGGCCAGGCGAAGCGCCCGGAGGCGCGCAGGGGCCCGAGGAGCCAGGTGAACCGCTGGTAGAAGGGCCCGAGGTCGAGCACGGTGCGGCCGGCGATGCGCACCGCGCTCGAGAGGGCGAAGGCGTAGAGGAGGAGTGAGGCCAGGGCGAGGGGCACGAGGCCCTCGAGGCGCTCGCGGGGCGGAGGCCGGCGCGCCACGAGCCCCGCCGCCACCGCTCCGAGGGCGAGCCCGCCGAGGCCGAGGTAGGCGTAGCCCTCCCAGCCGCCCGGCGCCGAAGGCAGGGCGGGCAGGACCGAGGAGCGGCCGAGCGGGTTCACGAAGGCCACGAGGTCGGTGGCGAACTGGCCGAAGCCCGGGCCGTGGGCCGGGGCGGTGGTCAGGAACCCGAAGGCGAGGAGGACCGCCGCCTGCGCCGCGAGGAGGAGCAGGGCCAGGCCGGCCGCCTCGGCCCCCCCGAGGAGGCGGTCCTTTGCGGCGAGCTTCCAAAGGAGCGCGAGGGCGAGGACGAGCGCCATCACCGAGAGGTAGGGGTGCACCGCGGCGAGCACCGCCACCAGCACCGCCGCGGCGGCGAGGGCGCGCCGGGCCGCCGGCCGTCCCTCGGCCGGCCCGAGGTGCAGGCGGATCATGAGGAGCAGCGCGAAGTGGGCGCACAGCGTGTCGTGGCCCACGCGCTCGAGGAGCACGGGCGAGAGCGCGAACAGGGCTCCCCCCAGGGCGCGGTCGCGCGGGCGGGGCGAGGCGAGCGCGGTGAGGCGCGCCCCGAAGTAGCCCTGCAGGGCGAAGCAGGCCCCGAGCCACAGGCCGATGTACTGGAAGTCCCTCGGCAGCAGCGGCGAGGCGAGCTTGCCGGCCAGCGCCAGGAGCGGGTTCGAGTCGGTGAACCCCACCGTGGTCCCGCTCGGCCAGACGAAGCCGTCGATGCGCCCGAGCGGAAGGGCCCAGCGCGAGCGCCGGAAGAAGAGCCATCCGAGCAGGTGCTGGGCGTGGTCGCCCTGCCCCAGCCAGCCGAGGGCGGTCGGGGGGAGGGCCCGGTAGCCGCCGACGGCCAGGAACCAGAGGAGCCCGAAGAGCGCGGCGGCGAGCTCGGGGGCGCGTCGGCGCAGGGCGGCCGCGGCCCGGACGGTGCTCTCCCTGGGACCCCGGGGTGGCAAGCGGTCCATGAGACCGCGGCCCTCATCCCCCGTCAATCGCGGCCGCGGGGAAGCCGGCCCGGGTCCGCAGCCAGGGCCCCCTCGGCCCGGGCTCACACCACCGGGTTCTTGAGGACGCCGATCCCGCTGCAGTCGACCTCGACCCAGTCTCCGCGCTTCATCCTCCCGGCGCCGGCCGGGGTGCCGGTCGAGACGAGGTCGCCGGGGAGGAGCGTCATCACCTGGGAGACGAAGGCCACGAGGAGGACCGGATCGACCGCCATCTCGCGCGCGAAGCCGCGCTGTCGCTGCTCGCCGTTCAGGCGGCCGGTGACCACCACCTCGAGGGGGTCGAGGTCGGTCTCGATGACCGGCCCCACCGGGCAGAAGGTGTCGAAAGACTTGGCGCGGGTGAAGTGACCATCGGCGCGGAGCAGGTCGCGGGCCGTCACGTCGTTCAGACCGGTGAAGCCGAAGATGGCCTCGCGGGCCCGGACGGCGGTGGTGGCGTTCGTGAGGGTGCGCCCCATGACCACCGCCAGTTCGGCCTCGAACTCCACCTCCTTCGCGGCCTCGGGGAGCCTGATGCCGCCTCCGGGGCCGATCACCGCCGTCGAGGGCTTGAGGAACAGGAGCGGCTCCTTGGGCGGCTCGCCCCCGCCCTCCAGGGCCCGGGCCGGGAAGTTGCGGCTCACGCACACCACCTTGGTGGGCACCACCGGGGCGATGAGGTTCACCTCGGAGAGGCTGTAGGCCGGCCCCTCCGGCAGTCCGCCGGCCCACGGCTCGGCCGAGAGGGCGCGCACCCTCAGGCCCTCGATCTGGCCGTAGAGCTCGCGTCCTCCGCGCCGGAAGCGGCAGGTCCTCATCGCGCGGTCCCGAGCCCGAGCACGTCCGCCATATCGTAGAGCCCCGGCGCGCGCCCCACCAGGAAGCGCGCCGCGCGCAGGGCGCCCCGGGCGAACTGGTCGCGCGAGGTGGCGCGGTGGGTGAGCTCGAGGCGCTCCCCCTCCCCCGCGAAGTACACGGTGTGCTCGCCCACCACGTCGCCGCCGCGCAGGGTCTGCACCCCGATCTCGCGCGGGGGGCGCTCCCCGACCATGCCGTGGCGCGCGAAGGCCAGCTCCTTGACGGGATCGCGGCCGAGCGCCGCCGCCGCCAGCTCGGCCAGGCGCATGGCGGTGCCGGAGGGGGCGTCCTTCTTCTTCTTGTGGTGCATCTCGAGGATCTCGATGTCGTAGCCGTCGCCGAGGATGCGGGCCGCCTCCGTCACCAGGGCGAAGAGGGCGTTCACCCCCACGCTCATGTTGGGGGAGAGGAGCACCGCCACCCGACGCGCCGCCGCCTCCACCCGCGCCCGCGCCTCCCGGGTGAAGCCGGTCGAGCCGATGACGACGGGGACCCCGCGCGCGGCGCAGACCTCGGCGTGGGCAGCCGAGGCCTCGAAGCTCGTGAAGTCGATCACCACGTCGGCGCCGCGGGAGAGCGGGCGCTCGAGGTCCGGCTCCACCTTCACGCCCGAGGGGGGCAGGCCCGCCGCCGCCGAGGCGTCCTGCAGGGTCGCGACCCCCGCCCGCTCGGTGGCGCCCACGAGCTCGAAGCCCGGCTCGGCGTGCACGAGCCGCACGAGGTGACCTCCCATGCGGCCGAGCGCCCCCGTCACCACCACGCGGATCATGGGTCCCTCGCGATCAGGCGGTCTTGAGGAGTCCGAAGTGCACCATCGCCTCCCGCACCTTGGCGAGGCTCGCCTCGGCGAGGGGCGCGAGCGGGAGACGCAGCTCGGGGCTCATCATGCCCATGAGCGCCACCGCCGCCTTGACCGGACCGGGGTTGGTCTCGACGAACATGGCCCGGTTGAGCTCGGCCATGGCCACCTGGCGCTCGAGCGCCTTGGCGTACTCCCCGCGCTCTGCTGCCGCCACGAGCTCCTTCATGGCGCGGGGGGCGAGGTTGGCGGTGACCGAGATGACGCCGTGCCCGCCGCAGGCCAGGTAGGGGAGGACCGTGAAGTCGTCCCCCGACAGGTAGGCGAGGGCGTCCTTCCCGACCTTCTCCACCAGCTGCACCTGCCGGTCCATGTTGGCGGTGGCCTCCTTGATGCCCACGATGGCCCGGGCCTTGGCGAGCCTGGCCACCGTCTCGGGCAGGATGTCGCCGCTCGTCCGCGAGGGCACGTTGTAAGCGACCACCGGGAACCGGGTCGCCTCGTGGATGGCGAGGTAGTGGCGGTAGAGGCCTTCCTGGGTGGGCTTGTTGTAGTAGGGCGTCACCACCAGGGCCGCGTCGGCCTTGAGCTCCTTGGCGAGCTTCACCGCGTCGATGCACTCGTGGGTGGCGTTGGAGCCCGCCCCGGCGATGACCGGAACCCGGCCCTTCACGGTCTCGACCACGGTCCGTATCACCTCGGCGCGCTCCTGCCCGGTGAGCGTCGCACCCTCGCCGGTGGTGCCGCAGGGGACGATGCCGTCGGTTCCCTCGGCGAGCTGCCACTCGACGAGGTCGCGCAAGGTGCGCAGGTCGACCGAGTTGCCGGACAGGGGGGTGACGATGGCGACTAGGGATCCGTGAAAGCGCATGGGACCTCCCTCGGGACGCGAGCGTCCAATCTAACCCAACTGGCCTCGCCCGCCGAAGCGTCGTCGGGGGGGCGTCGGGCTCTCCCCGCGGACGAGGTCCGCGAGCGCCTCGCGGCGCCGGACGAGCGTGGCCGTCGAGCCGTCGACCAGCACCTCGGCCGCCCGCGGGCGGCTGTTGTAGTTCGAGGCCATGGCGAAGCCGTAGGCGCCCGCCGAGCGGACGCACAGGAGGTCGCCGGCCTTCACCTCCGGCAGCCGCCTTCCCCGGGCCAGGAAGTCGGCCGACTCGCAGACCGGGCCCACCACGTCCAAGGCCACCGTCTCCCTGGAGGGCGGGGCCACCGTCTCGATGAGGTGGTGCGCCCCGTACAGGGCGGGTCGCACGAGATCGGTCATGGCGGCGTCCACCACCGCGAAGGCCCGTCGTCCGTTGCGCTTGCGGTAGAGCACCCGGGTGAGGAGCACCCCGGCGTTCCCGACGAGGACCCGGCCCGGCTCGACCAGGATCTCGCCGTCGAAGCGCCCGAGCGCCTTGCGGAGCGCGCGGCCGTAGCTCGCCGGCGACGGGGGCTCCTCGTCGCGGTAGGTGATCCCGAGCCCTCCTCCGAGGTCAAGGTGCTCGAGGCGCAGGCCTTGGCGGGTGAGTTCCGCGACCAGGGCCAGCAGGCGGGCGAGGGCGTCGAGGAACGGCGCCACCTCGGTGATCTGCGACCCGATGTGCATGGCGGCGCCCCGCACCTCGAGGGCCGGATCCC
>DATJVF010000181.1:0-3267 GCA_035501995.1 Anaeromyxobacteraceae bacterium | reverse complement strand
GCCCGGTCGGTGTAGGTCACCGGCACGCCGCGGATGACGTTGGCGTAGGCGCGCATGTTGGGGGCCACCTCCAGGTGGGCGCCCCCCTGGGCCCGGATGAAGGCGATGCGGCCGACGGTGCCGTCGCGCTCGCGGTACATGTCGATGAGCGAGGCGGGGGCCTCCTCGTCGGTGAGGCGCGTCTGGGCGGCGAGGTCGGCCCGTATCTCGCGGGCCCGGGCCGCCTGCGCCGGCGGCAGCCGCCTGAGGACGGTGCCGGTGAGCCGCTCGCGAATGTCCTTCAGGAGGGCCAGCTTCTCCTCCTGGTTCGTGGGGACCACGCTCTGCACGGTGGTGCACTCCTGCACGAGCGCGCGGTCCGCCGGGTGCGCGTCCAGGCGCGCCTGCACGGCGGCGCAGTAGCCCATGGCCGCCTCACGGCTGGGGAGGAGCGCGATGGCGCCCGAGGTGGACTGGCCGTAGCCGCCGCCGGCGCGGGCGCGGTCCTCGCGCTGCTGCTTGCTCCCCACCGGGTCGCTGTCCAGGTTCTGGAGGTTGCGCTCCATCTGGTCGGGCAGGTGCACGAGGAACAGGGTGGCCCCGACCGCCGTGGCGAGCGCGAAGGCCGCCACCATGGCCCGAGGGTGGGCGAAGAGCCGCTCGAGGAGGTCGACCCTCACCCCCGGCCAGCCCGGGCGCGGCCCACCGCGGCGGGGTCGCATGCGCTCGAAGAGCACGAGGAGGGCCGGGGTGAGCGCGAAGGTGGCCGCCCAGCACAGCACCATTCCGATGCCGCCGATGAAGCCGAAGTGGCGGAAGCCGCGGTTGGTGGCGACGAGCAGGGTCCCGAAGGAGACGCTCGTCCCGACCGCTGCCAGCAAGGTCGCGCGCGAGGCGACCTGGGCGCCCTCCCGGCAGGCGGCGGCGAGCTCCACCCCCCGCCGCCGCAGCTGGCCGACCCGGGCCAGGTAGACCACCCCGTAGTTGAGGCCGTTGCCCGCCACGATCGAGCCGAGGAAGACGGTCTGGGCGTTCAGGTAGCCGATGGCCACCCAGGTGAGGCCGAAGGTCACCGCGATGCTGACGCCGAGGACGGCGCCGAGGACCCAGACCGGGCGGAGCTCCCGGTAGAACAGGGCGATGGAGGCGAGGACCACCACCATCACCAGGAGAAACGAGATGAGGGCCCCCTTGATGACCGAGTCGAAGAAGGCCTGGGCATCCACGAAGCTGCCGGCGTAGCCCACCCGCAGGCGGTCGGCCGAGAGGGTGGCCCCGTGCTTCTCGACCACCGCGCGGATCTTGGCCAGCACCGCCGCCCCCTCGGCGATGCTGAGGCTCGAGCCGGTGGGGCGCACCACGATCGTCACCGAGCGGTGGTCGGGGTGCACCATGAAGCCGTCGACGTAGCGGGCAAACCCCTCCTCCACCTTCTCCTTGGGGCTCGGCTTCTCGGGATCGAGCAGCTCGTCGAGCTCCTTGCGGTGGCTGAGGTCGAGGCTCGCCTGGGAAGGGCGATCGTCCCGCTCGTCGAGGAAGTCCAGCATGGGGTTCAGCTTGGCCTTCTCCTCCCCCAGGGCCTTCACGAGCTCGTCGTGGGCGTTCCGGAGCCGCTCGAGGGGGAGGAACATGGGCCAGTGGTCGGCGTACCAGCGCTCGACCGGCAGGATGTCGGCCTCGACCGACCGCACCGTCTCCGGGCCGAGGGCTCGGAAGTCCTGCGAAAGCGTGGTGGCGAGCCGCTCGGCCCGATGCAACCCGGACGGGCCGTCGAGGGACTCCACCACCACCAGCACGTTCCCCTCGCCTCCGACCCGCCGGCCGAGCTCCCGGGCGTAGTGGACGCTCGGCACGTCCTCGGGCAGAAGCTCCTCGAAGCTCGTCCGCACCTCGAGGTGCGAGGCGAGCCACACCCCTCCCGCCGTGAGGCCGAGCGCGACGACCAGGAAGAGGCGCCACCGCCTGAGCGAGGCGTCGGTGAGGCGCGCGATGAAGGTCTGGAGGCTCATGGGGACTGGGTTGGTCGTCCGCGGCGGCGAGGGCGCGCGGGCGCCCCGCTCGACCCCGGCGGGACCTCCGGGCGAGGGAGGCACGCCTTCTCTTCCGGTCCTCCGGTGCAAGGGATGACGGACCTCCCCGCTCACCGCACCAGCGCCCGCGCCCGTCCCGGGCGCCGAGAGGCCCTTCCCGAGGTGGCGAGGCCCCGTCCGAAGCGGGCCGCGCCCTCGCGCGCTCCGGGCGGTGGACGGGTGGGGCCTAACCGAGCCGGCCTGCGCGCGCGACAGGAGTTCATGCGCCGGAGGGGCCTCGTGCGTTGGAGGTTCGTCACCCGGTCCTCGTGGCGAGGGGCGGCCGCCCGCCCGTCGGCGTCGCGCTCCGCGGTCGCGGCGCCCCGCCGCGAGCGCGAAGGGCCGGTCGCCTCCCTGCGCGGCGAGGCCGCTCACCGCCTCCGGCGAGCGCACAAGGGGCGACACCCGGCCTCGCCGACCCTTATCGCACGATGTCGTCGGCTCGGCAAAGTCCCGCCAATCGGGGTCGGGCGGCCCGCCTCGGTCCGCGGCGGGGCCGGGGCGGTCGGGCGGGCCGCCGGCGTCCGGCCCTCGAAGGAAGGCCGGGGGTGGGAGCTTTCCGCCGCGGGGGTCCCCGGCGCGGTGGGCGAGGGCGCGGACCGGGGTCCCTCGCCCTCCGGCCGCGGGAGCGCCTCGGGGACCTCCGGGCCACCCTTGACCAATGGAGGGGGTGAAGATACAAGCGCCGCCTGGCACGCGATCGGCAGGTCGCCGCCTTTCGTCATGGCGCGACACCTCGTCACCGGAGCAGCGGGATTCATCGGCAGCGCGCTCGTCGACCGCCTCCTCGCCGCGGGCGAGGAGGTGGTGGGGGTGGACAATTTCTCCACCGGCCAGCGGCGCTTCCTCGAGGCCGCCCGGACGAGCGGCCGCTTCAGCTTCTTCGAGCGGGACCTCATGGACCCCGCCGCGCTCGGCGGGCTCCTCTCGCCCGAGGTGACGACGGTCTTCCACCTGGCGGCCAACGCCGACGTGCGCTTCGGGGTGGACCACCCGCGGCGCGACCTCGAGCAGAACACCCTCGTCACCGCTCACGTCCTCGAGGCCATGCGGCAGTCGGGCGCCCCGCGCATCGCCTTCTCCTCCACCGGCAGCGTCTACGGCGAGGCGCCGGTGTTCCCGACCCCGGAGACCTGCCCGTTCCCCATCCAGACCTCGCTCTACGGCGCCTCGAAGCTGGCGGCCGAGGGGCTCATCGAGGCTTACGCCGAGAGCTTCG
>DATJVF010000180.1:0-5092 GCA_035501995.1 Anaeromyxobacteraceae bacterium | reverse complement strand
CGGCCAACTCCACCCTCGACCAGGTCAGCCAGTCGACCCGGGCCGTCAACACGGCGGTGATGTCCCTCCCGGAGGCGGCCTTCACCTTCCAGATCACCTTCCCCACCGGCGGCTTCTGGGGCGTGGGCCTCAAGCCCTGGGAGGATCGCCAGCGCTCGGCCTTCCGCATCCTCCCCGAGGTCCAGGCCAAGGTGTCGGCCATCCCCGGCATCCAGACCTTCCCCATCCTCCCACCGGCCCTCCCCGGCGGCGGGCAGTTCCCGGTGGAGTTCGTGATCGCCTCGACCGCCGAGAGCGCCGAGATCCTGGGCTTCGCCGAGAAGCTGCAGCAGAAGGCGGCCCAGAGCGGCATGTTCGCCTTCCCGCCCCTCATCGACGTCAAGATCGACCAGCCCGAGTCCGAGATCGAAATCGAGCGCGAGAAGGTGGCCGAGATGGGCCTGAACCTCCAGACGGTGGGCCAGGATCTGGCCGCGGCGGTGGGGGGCAACTTCGTCAACCGCTTCAGCGTGGCCGGCCGCAGCTACAAGGTCATACCGCAGCTGCTGCGCGTCGACCGGCTGAACCCCGAGCAGCTGAAGGACATCTACGTCACCGGCCCGAACGGGCAGCTCATCGCCCTCTCCACCATCGCCCGGCTGCACGACACCGTCACGCCCCGCACCCTGAACCGCTTCCAGCAGCTCAACGCCGTCAAGCTCTCCGGGGTGGCCTTCCGCCCGCTCGACGAGGCCCTCGCCTACCTGGAGGGCGAGGCGGCCAAGATCCTGCCCCAGGGCTACACCGTCGACTACACCGGCGAGTCGCGCCAGCTGCGGACCGAGGGCAACAAGTTCCTGCCGGCCTTCGTGCTCGCCATCGTCCTCATCTTCCTGGTCCTGGCGGCCCAGTTCAACAGCTTCCGCGATCCCTTCGTCATCCTGGCCGGGTCGGTGCCGCTCGCCATGTTCGGGGCGCTCATCCTCACCTTCCTCAAGATGCCGAACCCCAACATGCCCTTTTTCACCAATGGTTTCACCACCACCCTCAACGTCTACTCGCAGGTGGGGCTCGTCACCTTGGTCGGGCTGGTCTCCAAGAACGGCATCCTCATCGTCGAGTTCGCCAACAAGCTGCAGGAGCAGGGTCTGAGCAAGGTGGCGGCGGTGCGGGAGGCCGCGGTCACCAGGCTCCGCCCGGTCCTCATGACCAGCGTGGCCACCGTGTGCGGGCACTTCCCGCTCACCCTGGTGACCGGTCCGGGAGCGGCCGCCCGCAACAGCATCGGCCTCGTGCTGGTGGCCGGGATGGCCATCGGCACCGCCTTCACCCTGTTCTTCGTCCCCGCCATCTACCTGCTCATCGCCCACGACCGGCAGGCCACCGGCCAGCGCCTACCCGCCCCGGCCAAGCGCGCCGTCTAAGTGGCCTCGCCCGACCCGCCCCCCGGCCTCTCGCCCGGCGGCCCCTTCCCCCCGCCCCCGGGGCCCGCCCTCTCGACCGAGGAGGCGCGGGACCTCCACCGCGCGCGGGCGATCCTCGAGCACCCGGGCTTCCTCCTGCGCCTCGCCGGCCTCGTGCCCGTCGAGGGCCTGCTCCGGCGCCTGCCGGAGCGGGCACGGCGGGCGGTCGGGGACGCCACCCGGGCGGCCCTGGATCGCGCGCTCGACCTCGCCTTGCGCACCCTCGACTTCGGCCGGGGCGGCCCCGCCTCCGACTGGCTGCACCGCGGGGTGGTGGCGGCGAGCGGCGCCCTGGGCGGGGCGGCCGGACTGGCCGGCCTGGCGCTCGAGCTGCCCTTCTCCCTGACGGTGATGCTCCGCTCGATCGCCGACCACGCCCGGGCGGAGGGGGAGGACCTCTCCGGCGTCGCCGCCCGGCTCGAGTGCCTGGCGGTGCTCGCCTACGGCTCCAACTCGCCCGGCCAGGGCTCGGAGTCGGCTTACCTCGCCTCGCGCCTCTCGCTCGGCCAGGCGGTGGTCCGGGCGAGTGCCTTCATCGCCGAGCGCGGGGTGGCCGAGGCGCTCGGCGAGCAGGGCGCGCCGGCGCTGGCCCAGCTCGTGAGCCGGATCGCCCAGCGGCTCAGCGCCACGGTGGCCGACAAGGCCGCCGCCCAGCTCGTGCCGGTGGTGGGGGCCGTGGGGGGGGCCGCCCTCAACACCCTCTTCCTCCGCCACTACCAGGAGGCGGCCTGGGCGCACTTCACGGTGCGGAGGCTGGAGCGGATCCACGGGGCGGAGGCGGTGGAGGCGGCCTACCGCGCCGCGCCGGGCGTCCTTCGCCCCTAGCCCTCGCGGCGGGCCGCCTCGAGCGAGCGCTCCGCGATCTCGGCGAGCTCGGCGTCGGTGAGCGCGAGCGGGTTGGCCTTCATGCTGCTCGCCGCCTTCGCCCGCGCCACCACCGCCGGGACGTCGGCCGAGGTCATGCCGTAGGCCTCGAGCCCCGGCACCCGCAGGGCGGCGCAGAGCTCGGTCACGAAGGCGAGGGCGTCCTCGGCTCCGGCCTCTGGCCGACCGGACACGAGGCGCCCGAGCTCGGCGAAGCGCGGCAACGAGGGATGGCCGGGCGCCCGCTCGCGCAGGGCGCGCAGGTTCACCCGGAGCACGGTGGGGAGGAGCGCTGCGCACACCGCGCCGTGAGGGGCGTCGAACATCCCGCCCACCGGGGCCGCGAAGCCGTGCACGGCTCCCAGCCCGGCGTTGGCCAGGCACAGGCCGCCGAGCAGGCTCGCGAGCGCCAGGTCCTCGCGGACCGCCGGGTCGGTGCCCTCGAGGCAGGCGCGGCGCAGCGAGCGCGCCGAGCGGGCGATCCCCAGGGTGGCGAAGGCGTCGGTGAGCGGGTTGGCCCGCGCCGAGAGGTAGGGCTCGATGAGCTGCGAGAGCGCGTCGAGCCCGCTCGAGGCGAGCACCGACGCCGGCGCGCCCTCGAGGAGGTCGGGGTCGACCACCGCCAGCCGCGCCAGCATGAGCGGGCTGCGCAGGCTGGCCTTCACCCGCGCCTCCCTCGAGCCGAGGACGGCGTTGCGGGTCACCTCCGAGCCGGTGCCGGCGGTGGTGGGGACGGCCACGAAGGGCACCGAGGGGCTCGAGAGCGGGCGCCCCCGGCCGAGCACCTCCAGGTAGTCGAGGGGGTCCCCGGGGTTTCCGAGCAGGGCGGCGACGGCCTTGCCGGCGTCGAGGACGCTTCCCCCTCCCATCGCCACCACGCCGTCGCAACCGGCCTCCCTTGCGGCGAGGACGCCTTCCCGCACCAGCTCCACCGTCGGCTCGTGGCCGACCTCGAAGGCCCGGGCGGCGATCCCGCGCGCCGCCAGCCCCTCCCGGAGCCCCTCCGACCGCCCGGGGGTGCGCCCGCTGGCGAGGAGCACCCGCCGCACGCCCAGCCCGGCCACCTCGGCAGCGGCCTCCCGCGAGCGCCCGGCGCCGAAGAGGATCCGGGTGGCGGTGGCGAACTCGAAGCTCACCATCGCTCGTCGCTCGGATCGAGGTTCACGAACTTCCGGCTCGTCCGTGGCTCGGCCATCCAGGGGGCCACCGCGTCGCGCCAGCGCGCGTAGTGGGGGGTGAGCTTGTGGGCGGCCGCGGCCGCCTCGTCGCGGTAGACCTCGACGAGGAGGTAGCTCGACGGGTCCTCCCGCTCGCCGAGCAGGTCGAAGCGCAGGATGCCGGGCTCGAGCCGGCTCTGCCGGGCGTTCTCGAGGGTGGCCCTTAGGAAGGCCTCGCGGCCATCCGGCTTCACCCGCACCGCGACGTGGACCACGAGGAGGCTATGGGGCATGGGCTCGACTGTACACCTTGGCCGGCGGGGTGGGGTCGCCCCCGCCAGGTGAGCGGCCCGGCCGGCCGCCCCTCCTCGGGGCGGCCCCTTCGATGAAGGCGCCAGGCCCGCCGGCGCGGGCCACCATGACCCCGTGCCCGCCAACCTCACCCCCCAGTACAAGGCGGCCGAGCTCCGCTACCAGAAGGCCGCGACCCGCGCGGAGAAGGAGGAGGCGCTGCGCGAGATGATCGCGCTCCTCCCCAAGCACAAGGGTACCGAGAAGCTGCAGGCCGACCTGCGCCGGCGCCTCTCCAAGCTCGAGGCGGAAGCCGCCCACGTCCCGAGGTCCGGCCACCGCGCCGAAGTCGGGCACGTGACGCGCGAGGGGGCCGGGCAGTGGGTGCTCCTCGGCCCGCCCAACGGCGGCAAGTCGTCGCTCCTGCAAGCGCTCACTCACGCCCGCCCACAGGTCGCCGACTATCCTTTCACCACGCGTGACGCCCAACCGGGCATGATGTCCTTCGAGGACGTCCAGGTGCAGCTCGTCGACACGCCAGCCCTGGCGAGCGGGCACACCGAGCCGTGGCTCGCGAACCTGGCCCGCGGAGCCGACGGCCTGCTCCTCGTCGTCGACCTCGCCGCCCTCGACCAGCGCCCGGGGGCCCGGGCCCTCGCCGAGTTTCTCGAGCGGGCCCACCTGGTCCCCTCTGGCCGGCCTGCCCCGTCGCCGGCCTCGCCCCTCATCCTCGTTCGCCCGGCCCTGCTCGTCGCCAACAAGTGCGACCTGGACCTGGACGGCACCCTGCTCGCGCTCGCCCGCGACGCCTTCGGCCAAGACCTTCCCTGCCTGGCCGTGTCGGCGCTGCGGGGCGACGGGCTCGACCTCCTCCGCCCGCGCCTCTACCACGAGCTCCACCGCATCCGCGTGCACACCAAGGAGCCGGGCAAGAAGCCGGACTTGGGCAAGCCCTTCGTCCTCCAGGAGCACGCTACCGTTCACGACCTGGCCCTGCTCGTCCACCGCGACATGGCCGACCGGCTCAAGTTCGCCCGGGTCTGGGGCACAGCCAAGTTCGAGGGGCAGCAGGTGGACCGGCACCACGAGCTCTTCGACCACGACGTGGTCGAGCTGCACGCTTGACGATGCCGCTCCCCGCGCCCGTCAGCGGTGGTAGGTCATCGAGTAGCGTCCGAGGGATGAGCCGTAAAGTCGCCGTTCGTCTGGGGTACATCGGCGGGATCCCGCCGACTCGCGAGGGGACGTTGGTGGTGAACTCGAGAAGAGAGCGCTGCCCCCTAAAGCTGGCCGTGACCGGCCGAGCGCAGGCCCGAGGCCAAGTTCTCGGAGGTGAAT
>DATJVF010000179.1:0-3175 GCA_035501995.1 Anaeromyxobacteraceae bacterium | reverse complement strand
GTCGAACAGCTTTCACGTCTACCGGGAGCGGGTCTGCCTCATCCAGGTGTCCACCCCCGGGGCGGACTACGTCGTCGATCCCCTCTCGGGCGACGTCCGGGCCCTGGGGGAAGTCCTCTGCGACGGGCGGGAGACGGTGCTCCACGGAGCGGACTACGACGTGCGGTGCCTGCGGCGGGAGTATGGCTGGCGCTTCCCGCGCCTGTTCGACACCATGGCGGCGGCCCGCCGCCTGGGATACGCCGCCCTGGGCCTCTCCGCCATCGTGGAGGCGCACTTCGGGGTGAAGCTCTCCAAGGCGTTCCAGCGGTCGGACTGGGGCCGCCGGCCCCTCACCGGGGAACAGCTCGCCTATGCGGCCCTCGACACCCGCTACCTCCTGCCGTTGCACGCTCGCCTCTCCCGGGAGCTCGAGTCGCGAGGGGCCCTCGAGCCGGCCCGGGAGGAGTTCGCCCGCATCGCGGCGGTCGAGCCCAGGGAACGGGTCTTCGACCCCGAGGGCTACCGGCGGATCCGGGGCTTTGGGGAGCTCGACCGGGCCGGCGCGCGGGTTCTCCGCGCCCTCTACCTCGCGCGGGAGGAGCGGGCGAGGGCGAGCGACCTCCCTCCGTTCAAGGTTCTCGGGGATCACACCCTCCTCGCCCTGGCCCGGGCCCGGCCGCGCTCCCCGGCCACCCTGGGCGGCGTGCACGGGGTGACCCCCTCGGTGATGCGCCGCATGGGAGCGGCCATCCTGAAGGCGGTGGCGGAGGAGGACGGGGCCGCCTGACCGCCTCGCTCGAGGGCAGCGAAGCGGCGTTCTCCTAGAACTGCACACCCTGCACGGGCAGGGGAACGGGCCGGGCTGGGTCGAGCGGGGTGGAGAGCTCCCCCCGCAGCTCCCGGTACACGTCCCAGTCCGAGAGGACGGCCCGCAGGTACTGGCGGGTCTCCCGGAAGGGCACGCACTCCACCCACTCGTCGAGCGGCATCCCTGCCCGGGCCCGGGCCCACTCCTCCGCCGTGGCCGGCCCGGCATTGTAGGCGGCGATCGCCACCGCCGGGTCCTCGAACCGGGCGGCGAGGAGCCCGAGGTAGTGGATGCCGAGGGGAAGGTTGACGGCCGGATCGCCGAGCCGCGCCCCGGCGCCGGAGGGCAGGCCGAGGAGGGTCGCCATCCGCTCGGCCGTGGCAGGGCGGAGCTGGAGCAGGCCCTCGGCGCCGGCTCCGCTGCGAACCCCCCGCCGGAAGCTCGATTCCCGGCGCATGACCGCGAGGACGAGCGCCGGGTCGAGGTGGGCCGCGGCCGCCGAGGGCTCGAGGATCGCCGCGTGGGGGCTGGGGTGGCTCCAGCGCAGGACCCGCCGGCTTTGGCCGAGGTGATCGCGGGCCATCTGGAAGGGCACCTCGGCGTCCCCGGCGAAGGCCGCGAGCTGCGCGAGGTGCGGGGCGGCGGCGCGGGCCCGCGGCGAGGCCGCCACCTCGTGCAGCTCCTCGATGGCCTCGTCGCCGAGCCCGAGCCCGAAGAGCTCCACCGCCACCCCCAGCTCGGCGGCGGAGCCGGAGGCGAGCACCTCCGGGAGAGGCCGGGAGGGCGGGCGAGGCGGGCGCGGGATTTGCTGGCCGATGGCGGCGAGGCGGGCGCGGGCGAGGAAGCCGTACCAGCCGTCGCCGCCCAGGGCGGAGGCGCGCCTCAAGAGACTCGCCTGACGCGCCCCGTAGCGAAGCCGCCCCTCCCAGTAGGCGGCGGCGTCGGCCAAGGGCCCATCCGAGAGCCCGTGCAGGGCCCGGGCGGCCTCGGCCCTCTTCCCCGCCCGGACGAGCGACCAGGCGGCGAACCACAGGGCATCCTCGGCCCGCCGAGACCTGGGGCGCGATCGGCCGAAGGCCTCGAGCGAAGCGGCCGCCCGGGCGTAGTCGCCCGCGTCATAGGGCAACCAGGCGGCGAGGTAGGCGGCCTCGTCCCCCAGCTCGCGGAGGCGAGGGGGGGAGAGGCCGGGAACGGCCGCGGTCGACGCGCTCACCCGGCGGTAGTGATCGATGGCCTCGTCCACCTGGCCCTGGCGGGCGGCGTCCCGGGCGAGGACGAGCTCCGCCGTGCGGCTCACCTCGGGGTCCGCGCTCTGGCGCAGCGGATCGGCGAGCCGGGCGGCGTCGTGTAGCCGCCCCAGCGCGGCGAGTGCCGCGGAACGGTAAGCCTGGAGGCGGTCGGGGGGTGCCGACTCGTCGTTGCCGGCGAGCTCCACCTCCCGCAACCCGTCCTCGGGCCGGCCGCCCACGAGGAGCCGATCGGCCCTGAGGAGGTGGTCCTGCCAGGTGGACGGGGGGACCGGCCCGCCGGCGGCCCGCCAGGCTTCGAGGCGGTCCCCGGCGACCTCGGCCTCGGGAGGCGTGGCGGAGAGCCAGACCTCACGGTAGAGGACCACCGCTCCCTCCTCGTCTCCTTCGGCGCGCCGCGCCGCCGCGAGGTCGATCCGCGCTGCGGAGGCGGCCGGATCGTCTGGGTACTTCGAGAGCAGCGGGACGAGCACGGACACCGACTCGGCCGGCAGGCCCGCGAGGAGGAGCGCCCGTCCCTCGAGGAAAGAAGCCTTCCGGCTGACGAGCAGGCGCGTTGGGCGGGCGGCGTGAGACAAGACCCGCGCGGCATCGGGGGCGTCCCCGGCGAGGAGCAGGGCCTCTCCGCGCAGGAACTCGAGGTGAGTGCGGGCCGGGACGGTGGGAGGCGCGAGCGCCACCTCCAGGACCTCGGCGGCCGGCCCGGGGAGGCCGCGGGCGAGGAGCGCCAGGCCGAGCGCAGCCGAGGCCCGAGCGCCGGCCGCACCCCGGGGCCGGGCGGCGGCGGCCCGGCGGGCGGCGGCCTCCGCACGCTCGGGCTCGTCGCCGGACAGAGACTGGGCGGAGTCCCCGATGGCGACGAGCCAGTCGCAGACCGGCGAGTCGGTGGCACGGGCCCTCACCCACGAGAGGGTGACGAGGAGCGCGACCAAGAGGCGCCGTCGACCCGCGCCCCGCCAAGCGGCTGATCGGCCGGGGATTCTTGGGCCGGCCGACCGGCCTACCCCGGTAAGGGGTCTCATGGTCTTGACTCGCTCCATCGAGGGGCGCGATATACGGCCAACCAGCCGAGCGAAGGACCGGTAGCAACCATTCGCACCACGGGCCGCTCAATGGCTCGCCACGAGTGGGGTAGGGG
>DATJVF010000178.1:0-6530 GCA_035501995.1 Anaeromyxobacteraceae bacterium | reverse complement strand
CGCGGCCGGTGGTACTTCGGGCTGCGGCCCAGGACGACGTGTCCCGCGGCGAGGAGCGCCACCGCGACGCTCTCGCCGCGGCGGGCGGGGACGGGCTCACCGTCGACATCGATCGTGCAATCGGGAGCGAACCGTGGCTCGGGAAGGCGGGGCATGGGTGCTCGCGAGGTGACGATAACCCAGCCCACCCCGGTCTGCCCAAGCTCTGAGCGGCGCGCCGGAGGAGCCCGTGCCTCCTGCCGCCGGATGCCGCGGTGAGGGGGGGCGCGCGGGCTGGGCGAAGGCCGACATGCCTTCAGGGAACGGCGTCCAGGACGAGCCCGTCGAGGAGCACCACCTCCCGATCGGGATATACCCAGCGTTCGTAGGAGGCACCGGAAACAGGCGAGCCCACCCGCTCGATGCGTTCGGGAGGGCCGAGCGCGTGGCGGAGCGCCGCGGCGTCCATGCCGCGCCTGACGGTGGGGGTGGGCGGTGGAGGTGGGGCGGGGGGGCTCGGAGCGGGCGATGCCGGGGGCGGTGGCGCCGGGGCCCGAGCCGGCGGCGGAGGGGGCGTGAGGGGGGTGGGTGTTCCGGCGGCCCGTGGCCCCGCGCAGGCGGCGAGGAGCGAGGCCGCCGCCAGGACGGCTTTGGTTCGAGGCACGGGGCGATTATAGATGCGCGGATGTCCGTCCTCTTCGTCTTCGTCGACGGCGTCGGGGCGGGTGCCCGCGATCCCGAGGTGAACCCGCTCGCCCGGGGAGAGTTCCTCCTCTCGCAGTTCTCCGACGGGAGCGGTGTACCCCTGCCGCGTGGCGGGCGTGCGGCCCGGGCCGACGCCTGCTTGGGCGTGCCGGGCCGCCCCCAGTCCGCCACCGGGCAGACCACGCTCCTCACCGGCGAGAACGCGCCCCGCCGGCTCGGGCGGCACCTGCTCGGTTTCCCCAACGCCCGCTTGCGGGAGCTGCTCCTACATCGCTCGATCTTCCGGACCCTGGCCGAGGCCGGGCGGAGCGGCACCTTCGCGAACGCCTACCCGGTCGCCTACCTCAGGGCGATCGGCTTCCCCTGCGACGGCGAACCGGAGTTCTCGCTCGGGCGGCGCCGGGTCCGGGCCTCGGCCACGACGGTGGCCTTCTCGGCCGGCGCCTCCCGCTTCCGGACGTGGGCCGACGCGCGCGCCGGCCAGGGCCTCACCCCCGACATCACCGCGGCGCGGGCCGCCCGGCTGGGGGCGGGCATCCCGACCCGCTCGCCGGTGGAGGCCGCCGAGATCCTGCTCGGGCTCGCGGAGGAGCACGATCTCACCCTCTTCGAGTTCTTCGAGAGCGACGAGGCCGGCCACTCGCGCTCCATGGAGCGCGCGCTCGAGACCCTGAGCCGGCTCGACCTCTTCCTGCGCGCGCTCGTGAAGGGCCTGCCCGAGCGGTGCGCGCTCCTCGTGGCGAGCGACCACGGGAACCTGGAGGACCTCTCCTCGCGCAACCACACCCTGTGGCCAGTACCGGTGCTCGGCTTCGGTGCCGCGGCCGGGCGGGTGGAAGAGGTCCGCGACCTCACCCAGGTGGCCCCCCTGCTGCTCGAGCTGGCCGGGATCCGCAGGACCTCCCGCCTCAACCCTTTAGCACCAGGCTGACGGTGGCCCACAACCGGTCTCCATAGGCGCGCTCGGCGCAGGCCCAGAGCCTGACGGGCTCGCCTTGCACGAGGCCGGCGCCGCCGGTTTCCGGACCCCACACCCACACGCGCGCGTCCTCCCCACCCGAGAGCCTGGGCTCGCCGGGGGAGGGGAGGAGGGCCCTCGCCAGGGTCTCCGGCCGAACTGGGGCCGCGCCAGAGAGCTCGAGGAGCGTCACCCGGCCTGCTCGGTCCGCCTCGAGGTGAGCGACCGCGACGAGCTCGTCGCCGTCCTGCCAGGCCACCTCCGGTTCGGTGAGGTCGATGTTGAGGACGCGCCGCCGCTCGGCGTCGAGCCCGATCGGGGTGGCATAGGGCCGCCACCCAGCCCGCCCGAGCGCTGCGAGGGCCGCGGCACGGCTCTGCCCGAGAACTTCCTCGAGTGGGGGGAGCGTGAAGGGGAGGGGGACGGGTTCGCTCATGGTGGCGGAGGCGCTGGCGGGAAGCTCGGGGCCTGGGGAGGTGCCCGGCGGGGAGACCTGGGCGCGGGCCCAAGGCTCGAACGAGGGATGAGGCCCCGCGCGCCGCCGCGAGCGAGCGCAGCGCCGGCGGCGCGGGAGAGCGGGGCGCGGGACATGGCTGCCCTCTCCTTAGCACGGTGAAGACGCCGAAGCTGGGGTTCCCGCGACCCCTCTGGGCGCTCACCGCTGCGCTCCAGGGCGCCCGGAGCCGGAAAGGCGCGAGGGTAAGGCCGGGCGCCGTGGCGCTCCTTCGATCCCTCAGGATTTCCGGGTCGTTCGAAGGGGCCCCCCGGGCCCCACTCCCTCGCCCGCACCGCCCGCCCGGACCGCCTGGCCCTGGGTGAGGTCCGCTCCCCCTGTGACCTTGAGTCCGCGGTAGCGCCGGGAGGGGCCGACGACCCACGGTTCCATTGACGGGAGTAGTCCCAATGAACTATCTTCAATGTCAAATTTTTAGTATATTATTCTTAGAATATGCCCTTCCTCCTCCGAGCCGCCGATCTACGCCGCGTCGAGCGCGAGCGTCGCGCAGGGGTGACGAGCCGGGAGGTGGTGGAGGCCTTCGCGGGGCGGGGCGCCCGCCTTTCGGCGGCGACCTTCCGCAAGTACGTCCAGGCCGGCCTCCTCCCGCGAAGCAGAAGGGTGGGCCACAAGGGCAAGCACACCGGCTCGACCGGGCTCTACCCGGTCTCGGTCATCCGGCGCATCGACCTCATCAAGCGGATGATGGCGGAAGGCCTGACCCTGGAGGACATCCGCGAGAGCTTCGTGGCACTGAAGCACCGGCTGGAAGAGGTGCAGGGAGACTGGGATGAGCTCGTGACCGAGCTCGTCCGGCGGGCGCGCACCCATCCCCGGCGTCGCGAGGTGGAGCGCGAGCTCACATGCGCCGAGCGGGAGATGCGCTCGGCGCTGCGGCGCATCGAGCGGGTGGGTGGGCGCATCGCGACGGTGCGGCCCCCGCAGGCGGTGGACACCGGGTGAGGGCGAGGACGCCGATCAGGTGGCGCGGAACGTGGGCCCGGGTCAGGCGGGCCAATCGGGGACGGGAGGCGTGGGGATGAGCGATCCGAGGCGGAGTGTCGAACCGGGCGAGCCGGGATCCGGGGAGCACGAGGAGCACAGCGAGGCGGACGCCGAGGCGCGCAGGGGCCGGCGCCGCTCCAAGACCATGTCGCGCAAGGAGATCGCGCGCGATCTGCGCCGGCAGCGGGCGCTCGGGGTGGTCGACCCCGAGCTCGCCGCCCTCGTCGAGGAGATCGAGAAGGCCCGCCCGCGCTCCCGCGCGGACTGCGCGCGCGCCGGGCGCCCGTGCATGTTCGTTTCCTGCAAGCACCACCTCTACCTCGACGTGAACCCCTCCACCGGGTCGATCAAGCTCAACTTCCCCGACAAGGAGATCTGGGAGCTCGAGGAGACCTGTGCGCTCGACGTCGCCGACCGCGGCGGCATCACCCTGGAGGAGGTCGGCGGCATCATGAACCTGACGCGGGAGCGCATCCGCCAGGTCGAGACGCGGGGCCTGCAGAAGCTGCGGACCATCGCCGAGGAAGAGCCTCGCCGCGACCCCGAGCCCGAGGGGCCCGTCCCGCCGCTCGACGATCCTTGAACTTCCGTTTCCCGGACGCTACAAGGGCGCCCTCCCCGGAGGTGCCCCATGGTCCGTCGCGCCATCCTCTCCGTCTCCGACAAGGCGGGCCTCGTGGCCTTCGCGCGGCGCCTCTCCGCGCGGGGCGTCGAGCTCCTCTCGACCGGCGGCACCGAGCGCACCCTCGCCGAGGCCGGGCTCGCCGTGACCTCGGTCGGCGAGTTCACCGGCGCCCCCGAGATGCTCGGTGGTCGGGTGAAGACCCTCCACCCCCGGGTGCACGGTGGCATCCTCTACCGCCGCGGCCTCGCCTCCGACGAGGCTGACGTGAAGGCCCGAGGGATCGTACCCATCGACCTCGTGGTGGTGAACCTCTACCCCTTCCGCGAGGCGGTGGCGGCCGGGAAGCCCTTCGAGGCCTGCGTCGAGGAGATCGACATCGGCGGGCCGACGCTGGTGCGGGCGGCTGCCAAGAACTCGGCCCACGTGGCGGTGGTGGTCGACCCGACCGACTACGAGCGGGTGGCCGGTGAGATCGAGGCGGAGGGCGAGGTCTCTCGCGCCACCCGCTACGACCTCATGCGCAAGGCCTTCCTCCACACCGCGGCCTACGACGCCGCCGTGAGCACCTACCTCTCGGCTCGCCGGGAACCCGAGGCCGCTCCCGCCCACTTCCCGGACGCGCTGTGCGCGGTCTACGAGAAAGCGCGCGACCTGCGCTACGGCGAGAATCCCCACCAAAAGGGGGCCTTCTATCGCGCCGGGCGCGAGCCCGAGGAGCCGACGGTGGCCTTCGCCTCGGTTCTGCAGGGCAAGGAGCTCAGCTACAACAACCTCCTCGACCTCGAGGCGGCGCTCGCCTGCGTGAAGGAGTTCGGCGAGACCGCCTGCGTCATCATCAAGCACAACACGCCCTGCGGGGTGGCCCTGGGCCCCACCGTCGCCGAGGCCTTCGCTCGGGCGCGGGCCTGCGACCCGGTCTCGGCCTTCGGGGGGATCGTGGCCCTCAACCGGCCGGTGGACGAGGTCGCGGCCGCCGAGCTCGAGAGCCTCTTCCTCGAGTGCGTCATCGCGCCGTCCTACGCCAGCGAGGCGCGTGCCCGCCTCGCCCAGAAGCGCGGCCTGCGCCTCCTCGAGAGCGCTCGCCTGGCTGCGCCCCGGGAGAGCTGGCGCCGCCTCCCGGAGGAGGCGCGGGAGATCCGTTCCATCGTGGGGGGGGTGCTCGTCATGGATCGCGATCTCGCCGAGGTGCGCCGGGAGGATTGCTGGGTGATGACCCGGCGGGCGCCCACCGAGGAGGAGTGGAAGGGCCTCATCTTCGGATGGAAGGTGGTGAAGCATGTGAAGTCCAACGCCATCGTCTTCGCGAGAGAGGACCGCACGCACGCCATCGGGGGCGGCCAGACGAGCCGGGTCGAGTCGGTGAAGACGGCGGTGATGAAGGCCGCCCTCGAGCTGCGCGGGACGGCCGTCGCCTCCGACGCCTTCTTCCCCTTCAAGGACGGGGTGGAGGAGATCATCAAGGCGGGGGCGAGCGCTGTCATCCAGCCGGGCGGCTCGGTGCGCGACGCCGAGGTCGTCGCGGCCGCCGACGCGGCCGGGATCGCCATGGTGGCCACCGGGATACGCCACTTCAGGCACTAGCGAGGCGGCCGCGGTGGCGGCGCGACGCACTGTGGTATAAACCGCGCTTCCATGCGCATCCTCGTCGTCGGCTCCGGCGGCCGCGAGCACGCTCTCGCCTGGAAGATCTCGAGGAGCCCCCTCGTCCGAGCCCTCTACTGCGCTCCCGGCAATCCCGGGATAGCGCAGGTCGCCCGACTCCTGCCCGTGAAGGCCGACGATCTCGACGGGATCGTCGGTCAGGCCCGGTCGCTCGGCATCGACCTCGTGGTGGTGGGTCCGGAGGCGCCGCTCGTGCAGGGGCTCGCCGATAGGCTCGCCCTCCTCGGCATCCCGGTCTTCGGCCCGAGCCGGGCCGCGGCCGAGATCGAGGGCTCGAAGGCCTTCGCGAAGGAGGTCATGCGGGCGGCCGGGATCCCGACTGCCGAGCACGCCGCCTTCACCGAGCTCGAACAAGCCCTCGCCTTCGCGCGGGCGCGCGGGGGCCGGGTGGCGGTGAAGGCGGACGGCCTCGCCGCCGGCAAGGGCGTGGTGGTGGCGGGAAGCCTGGCCGAGGCCGAGCGCGCGCTCCGCGACATGCTGGTCGGGCGGATCCACGGGGACGCCGGGCGCCGGGTGGTGGTCGAGGAGCGGCTCTTCGGTCCGGAGGCGAGCGTCATCGCATTCACCGATGGCGAAAGGGTCCGGGTCCTTCCGGCCGCGCAGGACCACAAGCGGGTGGGCGACGGCGACCTGGGCCCGAACACCGGCGGCATGGGAGCCTACTCGCCCACCGCCAAGGTGACGCCCGCCATCGCCGAGGAGGTCGAGCGCCGGGTGCTCCTCCCGGCCCTGCGCGAGATGGCGCGCCGCGGGCGTCCCTTCCGGGGCGCTCTGTACGCCGGCCTCATGCTCACCTCCGAGGGCGTGAAGGTGATCGAGTTCAACGCACGCATGGGCGACCCCGAGACGCAGCCCACCCTCATGCGCCTCACGGGCGACCTCGTCCCGGCGCTCCTCGGAGCGGCTCGCGGCGACCTCGGCGGGGTCGAGCTCGCCGTCGATTCGCGCGCGGCGGTCGGGGTGGTGCTGGCCGCCGAGGGCTATCCGGGCAAGCCCGCCGCGGGCGATGCCATCCTGGGGGCCGACGGTCCCTTCGAGGACGGGGTGCAGGTGTTTCACGCGGGGACGGCCCTCGCCGAGGACGGTCGGCTCGTCACCGC
>DATJVF010000177.1:0-3980 GCA_035501995.1 Anaeromyxobacteraceae bacterium | reverse complement strand
CTCGTCGGTGGCGTTCTTGAGCTGGGTGATGTCGGTGATGACCCCGAGCAGGAAGCGGCGGCCGTCGGCGTCGGTGTGCAGCGACTTGCGGGTGAGGATGGTGTGGGTGTGCCCGCTCGCGTCGGTGAACTGCTCCTCGTTCTCCCGGACCTCCCCGGACGCGAACACCTCGTCGTCCTTGGCCCAGAAGACGTCCGCCTCCGTGCGCGGGAAGAAGTCGTAGTCCGACCTTCCGATGAGCGCCGCGCGGTCGACCCCGGTGAACCGGCACAGGCTGTCGTTGACGAGGCACCAGCGGTGCGCCTCGTCCTTCACGAAGACCGGGTTCGGCAGGCTCTCCAGGATGCTCTCGAGCAGCGGCGTCGCACCCGCCACCGCGCCTTCCCTCCCGGGCCGCTCCTCGAGGAGGAGCTCGAAGTGGAGGAGCCCGCCCGAGGGCGCCTTGACGGGTAGCACGATCGCCCTCACGCACGGGCCGCCCGGGCCTCGAGCGAGCCGTTCGAACTCCCGCGGGGCGGCCGACGCCCCCGGGGCGGCGATGGAGGCGCGGGCGGCCTCGAGCGCGGCCGGGCCGGCCTCCCCGCGCGCGGGATCCAGGATCCGGGCGGCGACCTCGTCCGCGCAGAGGAGCTCTCCCCCCACGGAGAGTCGAGCGACTCCCAGCTCGGACATCGAACCTCGCCTCCGTTCCCCTTGGGTGCCCGAGGCGCCGCCCCCCGGGCCCCCTTTCCCTTCCGAGAGAGGATACCGCCCGCGAGCGTACCCCTTCGCCCCATTGAAAGGGACCGGCGCGGCGGCGGGACCGGAGGCGACGCCCACGGGGGCAGACGAGCCCCATGAGGGGCGAGACCACGCGGCGGAACTCGGAGCGGTGGCCCCCTCCGGGGCTCACCCGGAGGTGGTGAGGCCGGGCTTCGAAGGGTCCAACGGAAGGAGGACGGTGAAGCGGGACCCGCGCCCGAGCGCGCTCTCGAGCCCGATCGTCCCCCGGTGAGCCGCGACGAGCTCGCGCGCCACCCACAGGCCGACCCCGAGCCCGCTCCCGCTTTGGGTGGCGCGCTCGAAGCGCTCGAAGACGCGCTCCTGGTCCTCGGGCGCGATGCCGAGGCCGTGGTCCTCGACCACCAGCCGGGCGAAGGCGTCCGCCCGCTCGACCGAGAGGAGCACCGGCTTCCCCTCCCCGTACTTCACGGCGTTCGAGACGAGGTTCACGATGACCTGGGCGAGCCGGTCGCGGTCCCAGCGCCCCCGCACCGGGCGCGCGGCAGCCACCGCGATGGGCGCCACCGGCGGCTCGAGCTGGTCCGTCCACTGCGCCACCACCTCGTCGACCAGCTCCGAGAGGTCGACGTCCGCGAGGTCGAGACTGAGCTGCCCAGCCCCGATGCGCGACACGTCGAGGACGTTGGTCACCAGGGTCCCGAGCCGGCGCATCTGCCGGTCGAGCACCGTGACCGCCCGCACGAGCTGGGCGTCCTTGGCGAGCGAACCCTCGGCGCACCTGCGGACCAGGGACTCGACCCGCATCTGCGCCGAGGTGAGGGGGGTCTTGAACTCGTGCGAGGCGACCGAGATGAAGTCGTCCCGCGCCCGCACCGCCTCGAGCAGGTGGCGCTCGCTGAGCCGCAGGGCCTCGGCGCGCTCGCTCTGCTCCTCGGCGAGGTCCTCGCGCTCGAGGAAGCCCAGCCGAGCCAGCGCGGCCAGCCGGGCGGCCAGGAGGGCCACCGGGACGAAGATGCAGGCGCTCACCAGCGCCCCCGAGACGTGGTCGGCGGTGGCCGAGCTGTGCATGAGCCAGTAGCCCGCTCCGGCCGAGACCAGGATCGAGGCCACGCCCGGCCACCACCCGCCGACCCAGGCGCTCAAGCAGACCACCAGGAAGAAGGGGACGTAGGGCACGTTCTCGCTGTAGGCGCGGAAGACCGCCTCCAGGGCCACCGCGGCGAGCGGGGAGGACACCGCCACGAAGTAGGCGAGCCCGCGGGACGTCATCGGCGGCGGAGGTACCCTGAAGATTGGCCCGCCCTCCGAAGGGAGGGGCCGCCTCGAGCCACCGCGGCCTCCCCGTGAACGCGGCGCACGACGCCAGGGCGCTTCGCCGCCCCCCGATGCCGCACCGAGCTCGTCAGGATAGCCTGTTCGCACCTCGACCGTCGAGGCGGGATGTGAGCGGGCAAGACGGACCGTGACCGTCGCCGGCTCCTCCGTCGCGTGCCCGGGTCTCGACGCGCCGCGCGAGCGGCCGGCCTCCTCGCGTCGGCGGGGCTCCTTCCTCCCCGCGGCGCCGGAGTCGAGGGCACGGCTTCGACGGGCGTCCGCCCGAGGTGCGCGCCATACTCCCTGGTACCGGGATGACCCGGGGTGGCCAAGGAGGTCTCCATGGCTGAGCCGACGTACGAGGAGCTGAAGGCGCGACTCGCGGAACTGGAGAGCCGGCAGGGCCGGACCGGGAGCCTGCAGTTCAGGGTCAGCGAGAAGGGGGGCGTGAGCGTCTACGGCCTGGGCCGCTTCCCGGTGACCCTCTACTACGAGCAGTGGACGCGGCTTCTCGAGCAGGCGCAGGAGCTGCGGGAGTTCCTCGAGGCCAATAAGCCCAAGCTGAAGCTGAAGGAGCCCTGAAGGCGTCCTTCAGCGAACCTGGGCCACCCAGACCCCCCCGAGCACGAGGGCGGCCCCCCCGGCGAAGGCCACCCCGGGCAGCTCGTGGAGCAGCAGCACGGCGAGGAGGGTGGCGCAGATGGGCTGCAGGTAGGAGACGCTCGCCACCCGCGAGGCCGGCAGGTAGCGCAGCGCGTAGGCGTAGATGAGGTAGCCGAAGATGGAGGGGAAGATCGACATGTAGAGCACGCCCGACCAGGCCACTAGGCTGATGTGGGAGGGCGCGTGCCAGAAGCCCAGCGCCGCGAAGGGGAGCGCGAGCAGGCCGCCCCCCATGAAGGCGAAGGCGTTCACGGTGAAGGTCCCGAACTCGGCGGCCAGCTTCTTGCCCAGCACCGAGAAGGCCGAGAACAGCGCCGAGGAGCCCAGCATGATGAGGTCGCCGAGCGGGGCGGCCGTGCCGCTCCCCGATCGACCGAGCTGGATGACCGCCACGCCCAGCGCCGCGGCCACCATGCCGGTGATCTTGCGCGGGGTGAGGCGTTCCAGCCCGGCGCTCGCCGACCCGAGGAGCACCAGCACCGGCGAGAGCGCGCCGACGATGGCGCCGTGCGCCACGCTCGTCTTGCTGAGCGCCCACACGAACAGCAGCTGGTTGCCGACGATGCCGAGGACCCCCACCGTCAGGAGCTTCGGCACGTCCTTCGACGACCAGGCCCTGAGCCGGGGGTCACCCGGCCGTCGCACGGTGGTGTAGAGCGGCCACATGAAGAGGCCCGACAGCACGGTGCGCAGGCAGACCACCCACAGGGCCGGCATCTCCCGCACCGCCAGCTTGGCGAAGATGTAGTTGGTCGACCAGATGACGAGCATGAGGGCGAGCAGCCCGTAGAGCCGCCGACGCGTCGGGCGCGCCGCCTTCGCCCGGAGCGCAGGCCAGCCGAAGAGCGTGGCACCTTCCCGTCGCGGACTGGGCTCGCTCATCGTGCGGCGTCACCCTCGGGCCCACCCGCGAAAGGCGCGCCGTGGCCGCAGGCGCGAGGTCGCGGCGGGCCAAAGCCCGGGGCGGACCAGAGGAGCCGGCTCTCGGGCGATCGGTCGCTCGACAGGACGCCGCGGACGCGAGCCGACCGGTCCCTTCCCGGCCACCACCTCGCCGAGCCATCGACGAGGCACGTCCCATCACGCGGCCGATCTACCAGGTCCCCTGGAAAAAGGGAAACCGCGCTCCCCGGGGCCGCGGGCGCGCCCGGGCCGACCCCGCCGCCGTCGGGCGGAAGGGCCGGCCCCCTTGCGACCCCTCACATGTGGCGGTCGTTGTGCTTCTCTCGGTAGATCTGCCTCGAGGTGCGGTTCTCCTGACGATTGATCCTGGCCTTCTC
>DATJVF010000176.1:0-11276 GCA_035501995.1 Anaeromyxobacteraceae bacterium | reverse complement strand
AGGAGCACCGAGGGAACGCGTGCCGGATCGGCGAGGCGCAAGAGGCCGTAGCCAACGCCGGAGAGGCCCGTCATGAGCCCGGGCGCCTCGACGCGGAGGGGGTTGCCGCACTTCCACCCCGAGCTCTGCCCGTCCCGGACGATGCCGCAAGCGATCCGCTCGGCCGAGGCGCGCAGGCCCTCGTCCCCGAGCACCTGCGCGGCCACCGCCAGCAACTCGAGGTTTCCGAGGTCGCCGTGGCACAGCGAATGGTTGTCGCCGAACCCGGACCGCACCGCGGTGGCGAGCGAGGCTTGGATCTCCTCGCGCACCCGCTCGTCGTCCAAGCTCCGCAGGGTGGCGAGGCGGGCGAGGCCGATCCCGGGGGCTCCGTGGCACCAGGTGGTGCACAGGCCCGGAGCGCTCCCGCTCGCCGCCCCACCCTCCCGCAGGTCGAGCCAGTTCTGGTGCTCGGGCGAGAAGAGCGTCCGCTCGTAGGCGATGCCCTCGAGGGCCGTCCGGCGGTAGCCCTCCTCGCCGGTCGCTTCGGCGAGCGCGAGGAGTGCCCACGCCATCCCGGCCGCACCGTGGGAGAAACCGGAGAGCGGCCTCGCTTTGGCGATGGTGGTGATCCAGCCCACGCCCGCCTCCATGGGCCTCGCCGTCTCGACCAGCCGGTCGCCGCATTGCCGGGCGGCGGCGAGCACCTCCGGGGAGGGATGCCGACGGTGCAGGGCCAAGAGCGCGCCGATGCAACCGGCCGCCCCACCGATGACGTCGAGGTACTGGTCGTGCTGGACGCGGGAGGGCACGCAGTCGACCGCGGCGCGGGCCTCGTGGAGCAAGCCGCGGTCGGCGAGGAGGGCCTCGAGGTGCGCGAGCGCGTAGATCACGCCACCCAGGCCGTTGAAGGCGCCGAGAGAGGTGACCTCCGAGCGCCCCTCCGCCAGGAACTGACGCATCGTGCGCAGGGCGGCCTGTGCGAGCTCGGCGTAGCGTCCTTCCCCGGTGAGGGCCGCCAGGTAGGCGAGGAAGAGGGCCACCCCCGGAAGCCCGTCGTAGAGATCCAGGCCCAGGGGGGTGAGCGTCCAGTGGCCCTCGCCCGGCTGGGTCAGACCGAGCCAGGTGGCGGATCGGTCGTGCACGAGGGCCCGGCGCGCCAGCTCGTCGCCGAGGGCTCGGGCCGCGAGGAGGATTTCCTCAGGCCCGATCGTGCCGGCCGCCTGTGCCTGCCCCGCGCCCCGCCGGCCCCGCGCGGCGCTCGAGGCCGTGGCGAGCGAGGCCCGCACGAACCAGAGCTGACGCTCGAGATCCTCCGGCCCGAGCTGTAGGACCCGGCGGCGGACGTGCGAAAGGCTGGGCTCCGCGAAGAACTCGGGAAGGCGCTCCCCGCCGCTCGTCCAGAGGTCGCGGCTGTCGGGACGGGTGGTGAACATCGGGATGTCGCCCTGGTCGAGATCGTCCACCTCGGCCGGAATGGCCCGGGCGAGATGGGTGAGGTGTTCGGCCGAGATCCAGAGGCGGTCGAAGAGCTGGGCCCGCTCGAGCGCGTTCCGCAGGACGTTCGGGTGGACGCTCTCCCGCAGGAGGACGCCGTAGAGATGGGTGGGGCGCAGGATGGCCCGCACCTCGTCGGCCGAGAACCTGGCGAGCGGCCCGCCGGGGGCGAGCAGCTCCGCACGGTGCTCCTCGAGGAGCCGGTAGGTGGCGGCGAAACCCAGACAGATGGCCTCGGCGTGGTCGAGGACGTCGACCTCGGCTCCCGCGAGGGTGGGACGGTTTCGGCCGCCCTCCATCGGCACCCGCTCCCGGCCGAGGTGCATCTCGTCGGTGCCGGTCTTCTGCCACTGCGGCACGCGAAAGGGGCTCATCTGCCCGGCGACCGCGCCCAGGCCGCTCATGTCGACCCCCTCGGACTCGGCGTTGGCCCAGATGCGCCGCGGCAGCAGACCGATGCGCAGGACCGAGTTCTCGAGGACGCGCAGGGCGAGCTGGTGGGCGGGATTCGGCACCACCGTCCCGCCCACCCGGGCGTGGAACAGCGCCTCCAGGTCGAGGAGCATCGGGTGCTCGCCCTGCGCGATGAGGTTGTCCATGTGGAAATCGGTGGCGTCGAGCGCATAGAGCAGGGCCAGGTACGCCCCTTGCCGGCGGTAGAACCTCTCGACCTCTTGCGGGGTGGCACAGCCGGAGTGGTCCACGTACTCCACCCAGCCGTACTGTTGGCGGTCGATCACCTGGAGCAGCCGCAGGGGCGGCTCGTGGCCGCGGGCGTTGAGCCAGGCGAGGAGCTCCTGGAAATGCTGGTCCAGGGCCAGGGCCCGCGGCTTGTAGACCACCCGGAAGCCGGAGGAGAAGCGGGCGATGAGCACGCTTCGTCCCTGCCGGTGCGAATCGCCCTGGCCGGCGTCGAGCGCCTCGAGCCTCCCCGGATCCCGACCCTGGTTGAGCGACGTCCGCAGGGCCTCCCAATCCGCGGCCAGGCGCTCGAGGAACTCCAGGTGGGAGGCGATGCCGTGGTCGAGGACGCGGACCATCTGTCGGGCCAGGACGGGGTACTCGGCGAGCAAGGTGAGGGCGCGCTCGGGCGTGCGCAGCCTGAGCAGGAAGCTGCGGAAGCGAGCCTGCGGGGTCTCGCCCTCGAGCTCACCCCGCAGCCGTGCGACGTTCAGCTCCAGCACCAGGGTCCGATCGAGGAGCTGGCTCAGCCTCGCCGCGAGGTGCGGCACCGCCAGGCCCACGGCCGACTCGACGTCGAACGGCAGCCGGCCCCGTCTCGCGTGCTCGAGGAGCGCCTCCCGCAGGCGAGCGCTCGCGTCCGCCACGAGCGGGCGAGCGAGTTCGAGGAAGGCCGGCTCGCCCTCCGCCTGGCCGGGTCGCGTCTCGCCGGGAGCGGGATCGAAGGCGCGGACGAGCCGCACCATCCAGTCCGGGGGCCCCGCAGAGCGCCGTTGCACGACCTCGGCTGGCTCGGCGAGGACGCGCGCGAACTCCGCCTCGGTCAGGCCGTCGGCGGCGAGCCTGCGGGCGAACAGGCCTTCCCGCTCGAAGGGCGGCTGGCGCCGCCACGCCTCGAGGCGCGGGCTCGCCTCGAGCGAGGCGCCGTCGCTCGGGAGCTCACCCCGCGCGCGGAGCGCGACGAGCCGTTCCCGAAGGGTGAGCGCGTCGTACCAGCAGGGCGAGTTGATGAAATCCATCCGGCGAGCCTCCTCGTCCACGGCGGGGTCCCGCGCGCCTGTAGATCGGGGCGCCCAGGGTCGACCTAGCGTCGCTCGGAGGTGAATTCGAGGGCCCGCTCGGGCTTGGCCGCGCGGCGCGCCCGGAGGCGGCTCGCGGCCTTCGCCTGCAAGGCGACCGGGCGCGAAGAGGGCCCGCGAAGCCCTGAGGAGGCTCCGAGGACGGGGCGGGGGCCGGAACGGCGCCTCGAGCGCTCGAGCCGAACCCGGTCTACTCGGCCTAGAGGAGGGTGGCCGTAGCCTTCGTCGGGCACAACGTGCCGCCGTCCTTGGTGAAGTTGCAGAAGACCGGGCTGCAGGTCATCCACGGCCTCGTGCACTCGACGGTCTCAGGGAGCGCCCGGGCGCCGCCACCGATGTCTCCCAGCTCGGCATCCGACAGCTCGATGAGGCCGGCCGGGTTCTCGGGCAGCGCCGCGCGCTCCGCCTCGCTGAGGCTCTTGCGGTAGTTCTCGTCCTTCCACGCCTTGATGATCTGTTCGGGCTTCATGCTCTTTCCTTTCCGGGGTAGTGGCCTACAGTTGGTCGCCGTCGGGTGGACTCTCCGCGCGCCGGGAACTGACGCGCCTCTGCTGGGGCCCCGAGAGCCGGTGGCGAAGGCGGACGCTCCGGGGCGGCCGAGGTGATTCACGGAGGGCGAAGTTCGCCGTGGGTGGGCGAGTTTCGTTGCGCGCATTCCGGTGTGGCGCAGCGCAGGCGCCGGTCGCTCCGGCTGGCCGCTCGCCACGCGGCCGTGGCCCACTCAAGCCGCTGGTCAGGGCGGGCGAGGAGCGTGGCCAGCCGCCCTCGTCAAGGCTGCGCGGCCGGGGAACGGATTCACCGCCGGCTCGTCGGAGGGGCGTTCGCGGGCGCGGCGGGCTCGCCACCCTAGCCCACGGCGGTCTCCGCCGCGCCGGGCCCGGGCGCCGAGAGGCGAGGGGGCTCGTCCAGCGACTTAACGAAAGCCTTGGTCTGGGATACTAGAAGACTGCCTGGGTGCGGGCGCGAGGCCGTGGACCTACTCCACAGGGTGGGCCTACGTGCGCGCGAGCGCGTCCGCGCCCGGGCTCTACTCCAATGCCCGCGGGCCAGGGCGAGCGTGAAGGTGCGCGCGACGGGCGCCTCTCGACCGACGCGAGCGCCCAGCGAGTCCCTGGTAGGTCCTCGCGAGAACCTGGGAGGCCTTGGCCCCGTACCGTCGCGCCGGGCGGGTCACGCGGCGCTTACCCGGAAGGGGGCCGTCGTCAGCTCGGCGGGGCGTCCCCGTCTAACGGGCATGAACTCGACCGCGATCGACCGGAGCTCAGCTCGCGACTTCGACGCTCGACCCCTGCTGGACGAGGTGACGCTCGCCTCCGCCTGGCTCATCATCGGGGCGCTCGCCGCCATGGTGCTGGGCTTCGGCTACTACCTTCAGTAGCGCAGGAGCGCTCCGGCGCCGTTGGGCACGGCAGGCTCGCGAGCCCGCCGCGACGGCGGGAGCACGCGCTCGGCGACCCCGAGAGCACGTGGTCGCGGGGCGCGCCGGGAAGGTCAGAAGTACCACTCCAGGCCGACCTTGGTGATGAGCGCGAAGGTGTCGGGCTGGGTGTTGAACTGGAATCCCTCGAGCAGCTGGAGGCTGAAGTGCCGGCTCAGGTAGTACTCGGCACCGCCGCCGAGCGACATGAAGAACTGGGTGGTGGAGTTGCCGACGTTGGGCGAGATGAAGTTCAGGCCCAGGCCGCCTCCGACCGGGATCGCGAACTGCTGGCTCGGCTTCTTCACCACGTAGTAGAGCGCGCTCGCGCCGACGGTGATGACGGACGCGGCGCCCGAGACCGAGACGACGCCGAAATCCCCTTCGAGCTTCAGCTGGTCGAGGGCGAGGTAGCTCAGGTTGAGGCCGCTGCCGAGGCTGGCCGCCCCGGTGGTGGGGTCGGCGAACAGGCTGGCGCCCACGCCGAAGGTCCCCTGGGTCGGGACGTTCTGTGCGAAGGCGGGCGCGGCGAGCGAGGCGACGAGCGCGGCGAGTGCGAAGCGACGCATGAGGATCTCCTTGACCAGGCCGGAGGCATTCCGGCGGCTAGGGTGCGCATTGTCTCCCGACCTCGCGCTCTTCCGCCTGCCATGCACTTGGGGCATCCCCCCGATCGGTGTCACCCCTAAGCGTCACGGCGGTGTCACCCTTCGGGGCGTGAGCGCCGAGTGAAGGGCGCTCGAGCCCGAGGATCTGGGTGTCAGGGGGCCGTGGCACCGTGGCTCATGCCCGCCGACCGCGTCACCTCCGCCGACCTCGCCGCCTGGCGCCGAGCCCTCGCCGAGGAGGGCGACGGAGAGCACCTCGACCCGACCACGGCCCAGGGGATCGCGCCGCGCCTCATGGCCGAGGTCGAGGTCCTGTGGGGCGAGCTCGAGCGGGCCCGTTCGGCGGTGCGGCGCCACACCCTTCGCGAGGCGGCGGCGGTGCTGGGCCGCCAGCTCGAGGGTCTGGCCCGCGTCGGGTCGCCCGGGATGGCGGGGCATGGCTGCTCCCTCTGCCACGACTCCGAGGCCCGGAGGTTCGCGACCACCCTGCGCGGCATGGCCGAGGCCGACGGGCAGCCCCGGCACTGAAGCGGCGGCCGCGCGCTCCCAGCCGCCCGAGGGCCAAAAGAGGCATGAGCGACAGGTCACCCCTCACCCCGCCGTGGGTCGTGCACGCCGAGGACGTCTCGGAGGTGGAGGGCCACTACCCGGCCCCCTTCGACGCGGAGAGGCTCTCCTTCGGCCGCGATCTGAGGCGCGCCCAGGGGTCGGTGAAGCTGGGGCTCTGGCGGGAGCGCGTTCCCCCCGGGCGCCGGACCGGCTTCACGCACGCCCATCTCGCCGGGGAGGAGCTCGTGTACGTACTTTAGGGCGAGTGCGCCGGGCGAGGCGGCGCGCGAGATACCGCTCCGCGCGGGCCATGCGGTGGCCTTGGTGGCGGGGACCGAGCTCGCGCACTGCGTCGTGAACAGGGGCGATCGAGACTGCCTCTTGCTCGTGGTTGGCGAGCGGCGCGAGGAGGATCGCGTCCTCTACCCCGAGGATCCCGGGTTCGACGCCCACGTGGCCGAGCGGCGCCCCGAGCGGTGGTGGTGCCGCTGAGGGCCCTGCGCGCCGTCGCTTCCGCGGGCGTCTTAAGCCCTGGCGCGGGCGTGCCGATGGAGGATCGGGGGGCGGGGGCGGCCGGCTCGCGGTCACTACGATCCACTCTCCCGAGCCGCCTCCGTTCCTCGACGTCGCCGGCCGGAGACGGCCGAGGGCACACCGCGCAACCGGGCCGCTGCGGCTAAAGCACGGCTAGAGCGCGAGCACCCCGGGACGGGCCCTCCGCCCGCGGGTGGCGCCCGGGGCTTGGCGCAGCCCGCGAGGCGGCCGCGCGGGCCTGGGGCGACGTGGGCGGTGGCGATACGATCCCTGGGGCTCGTGCGGATGGAGGGATGATGACGAGGGCACTCCTCATCGGGCTCGCGCTCGCCGCGGCCGGGTCAGCCTCGGCCCACGACGCCTGGACGCCGGCGGACACCGCGCTCGAGGCCGCGGCGGCCACCTTGCAGGTCCTCGACTGGTCGCAGTCCCTCTACCTCGCCCACGGGGGGCCGATCGCGCACGGCCACGACGGTGAGGAGTCGAACCCGCTGCTCGGGTCGCGCCCGTCGTACGCCAAGGTGAACGCCTACTTCGCCGGTACCTTTGCCGCGCACCTCGCCATCGCCTACCTTCTGCCGCGGCCGTACCGTGCCCTCTGGCAGGTGCTGTGGTTCGGGGTGGAGGGCGACGCGGTCGTGCACAACATGAACATCGGGTGCCGCTTCGCCCTCTAGGCGGCCGGGGCGGTCGCGCGGGGCTCGCGGCCGCCACGACCTCCTCGACGGAGAACCGCCCTGCATTCGCGAGCGTGGGTCCGCCGGCGGCCGCCGCCGTTGCCCGCGGCCCGGCCCGCGCCGGATGATGGGGGCCGGTCGGCGTGGACCCGAGGGACGGGGGCTGAATCCATGGCGGGCTCCGTGGCGAAGGGTGCCTCGGGGTCGGATCCCCCAGGGCGCCGCACCAGCACAGGGAGGCACAGATGCCCAGCATTCCGCAACAGCCGCGCGACCTCGGCTTCGTGGCGCGGATCGTCCTTGGGGTGGTGGTCCTGGTCGCGCTCGTCACCTTCGGCCTCGGCTCCTGGTACACGGTCAACGCCGGCGAGCGCGGCGTCCAGACCAGGTTCGGCTCGATCGTCAAGGTCACCGGCCCCGGCCTGCACTTCAAGGCGCCGTGGATCGACGACGTCACCAAGATCAACGTGCAGACCACCTGGGTCGAGTGGAGGAACGAGGGGCCCGGCAAGGACCACCGCATGGAGGGCTACAGCCACGACCAGCAGCCGGTGCTGATGTCGGTCAAGATCCCCTACCACGCCAAGCCCGACGAGGCGTCGATCCGCGAGATCTACGCGCAGTATCACGACACCAAGGGCTTCGCGGAGGCCATCATCATCCCGCGGGCGGCGGAGGCGGTGAAGACCACCTTCGGCCAGTTCACCGCCATCTCGGTGATCCAGGATCGCCAGGACTACAACAACAAGGCCCAGGCCGCGGTGCTGGCCTCGGTCGGCAACGGGCCGGTGATCCTCGACGGCGTCAACATCTACGACATCAAGTTCTCGGACGTCTACGAGAAGGCGGTCGAGGCTCGCATGCAGGCCGAGGTGGCGGTCCAGCAGATGAAGCAGAACCTCGAGCAGAAGAAGCTCGAGGCGGACATGGTGGTCGTCAAGGCCACCGCCGACGCCACCGCGGTGAAGCTCGCCGGCGACGCGCAGGCGGCCGCCATCCGGGCGCGCTCCGACGCCCTCCGGGACAGCCCGAGGCTCGTCGAGCTGACCGCGGCGGAGAAATGGGACGGACACCTCCCGCAGACCATGATCCCGGGAGGAGCGCTGCCCTTCATCCACCTCGGCCAGGGCCACGGCGGCGAGGAGGCCGCCGGCACGGCGCACAAGTAGCGAGGCAACAAGCGCTCCGACGTTCAAGGCCGGAGGGCGGGGGAGGTTCCCGGCTCACCGGCCCCCGGCGCTCTCGGCGCCGCCCCGGGCGCCCATGGACTCGCCCGAGGAGTGCGCCTGGGCGGCCTTCGGGCTGGCGGGGTGGCCCATGGCGATCCGCCGCGCGTCTGCCGCCCTGGCGGTCGCCGGTGCCGCCGCGCCCTGCGCGGGCCACCAGTCGGCCCCGGCCAAGGGGTGGCTCGCGACGTTCGGGTCCCTGTTCGGAGCGTCGGCGCGCGCCGTACCGGCCGCGAGGATCACGCCGAGCATCCCGAGGCCGAATAGGCCCCGGGTCCATGTCATGCTCTTCATCTCGACAAGCCTCCGAGGCGCGCGCGCCCATTGGCCGCTCTCGCCCGCACGAAGAGTAAGGACGGCGAGCCCGCGCCACAAGCGCCGCGGCGCGCCAGAGGAGCGCCCCTTCCCCCCCGGCCCGAGCGGCCGAGCCTCTTGGCGGGCGCGGGATGGGGCGCTCTTCAGCGAGACGCGTTGCGCGGGCCGGGCGAGGGGGAGAGCGCCCTCACCGCGGACCGCCCCTTGTCGGGAAGGCGCTCGGCCGAGCGGTCTCCCCTTCGCGGCGGTCGACACGCTCCAGGGAGAGGCCTCGCCGGGCCCACCGCGCCCTCGGGTGGGGGCGGACTCGTTCCATCCCCGCGCAGGAAGGCGATCTTCCTCGCCATGCGGGCCGCGTCCAGCGAGGCGCGGACTTGTAGGCAGGGCTCAGCGCGCTGACGCAGGTCGAGCGACCTGCGCCCCGGGCGGGTCCCTGAGGCGGGCGGGTCGGGTGCCGCGAGGAGGGCTGCGGCGCTGCAGAGACCGAGCGTCGGTACTCGCTTTAGTACCTCGGCATGGTCGGGTCGACTCGCTCCGCCCAGGCGGCGAGGCCGCCCGTGAGGTTCTGCACCTTGCGGAAGCCGGCCTGGCGCAGGAGTTCCACCGCGCGGGCGCTGCGCTGGCCGACCCGGCAGAGCGCGACCATCTCGCGCGAGGAGTCGAGTTCGTGGAGGCGCGCGGGGAGCTCGCCCAGGGGGATGAGCTTCCCGCCGAGGTTGCAGATCTCGAACTCATGCCGCTCGCGGACGTCGAGGAGGAGGAGGTCGTCGCCGCCGTCGAGGCGGCGCTTCAGCTCCTCGGGCATGATCTCGGGGACCGCGACCTCCGCCGGCGCCTCCTCCCCGCGTAAGCCGCAGAACTGCTCGTAGTCGACGAGCTCGGTGATGCGGCGGTTCGTCCCGCACAGGGGGCAGTCCGGGTCCTTGCGCAGCTTGAGCTCGCGGAAGCGCATCCCGAGGGCATCGACGAGCAGGAGCCGCCCCACGAGCGGCTCGCCCTGGCCGAGGATGAGCTTCACGGTCTCGGTCGCCTGCATGACCCCCACGAGGCCCGGCAGGATGCCGAGGACCCCGCCCTCGGCGCAGGAGGGCACGAGGCCCGGCGGCGGCGGCTCGGGGTAGAGGCACCGGTAGCAGGGGCCCCCGGGGGCTCCGAACACGCTCACCTGGCCCTCGAACCGGAAGATCGAGCCGTAGACGTTGGGCTTGCCGGCGAGGACGCAGGCGTCGTTCACGAGGTAGCGGGTGGGGAAGTTGTCCGTCCCGTCCACCACCAGGTCGAACTCGCGGACGAGGTCGAGGGCGTTGTCCCGGCTGAGCCGGGTCTCGAAGGTGCGCAGCCTCACGAAGGGGTTCATGGCCCTCAGCTTCTCGGCGGCCGAGTCGAGCTTCTTGCGGCCGACGTCGCCCGTGAAGTGGAGGATCTGGCGCTGGAGGTTGGTGCAGTCGACGACGTCGAAGTCCACGATCCCCAGGGTCCCCACCCCGGCGGCGGCGAGGTAGAGCGCGAGCGGGGAGCCGAGCCCGCCCGCGCCGACGCACAGCACCTTGGCCGCCTTGAGCCGCTTCTGCCCCTCGAGGCCCACCTCCGGGACGATGAGGTGGCGCGAGTAGCGCAGGATCTCCTCCTTGGAGAGGGAGGGCAGGCTCATGGGCCGCGCCAGCCCGCCCGCACCACCGCCGGCGATGGAGGGCACGATGGAGAGCGTGTCGCCGCGCGCCACCGCGGTGGCTTCCCTTTCCAGATAACGCACGTCCTCGTCGTTCAGGTAGAGGTTCACGAAGGCCCGCAGCCGGCCCTCCTCCGTGAAGAGGTGGCGGCGGAGCTCGGGATGGGCCGCCACGAGCTTGGCGAGCGCCTCCCCGACGTTCTCCGCCTCCACCTCCACGGCGTCCTGGTGGCCCACGTACGGGCGCAGCGGGGTGGGGATGTAGATCTTCATCGGCCATCCTTTCCGGGGTGGTGCACGAGGTCCTCCTCCGAGAAGCGCTTCTCGCCCTCGCCGTCCCCCTCGAGGACGAAGGACCGGGTGGCCTCCGCCTGGCCCTGCCTCACCGCGGTGATGACGTAGGAGCATCCGAGCCAGTGCGCCTCGGCGAGGTCGGTCCCGGAGGGCAAGGCAGGGTGGTCGGGGTGGGAGTGGTAGAACCCGACGATGTCCTCGCCGCGCGCGCGGCCCTCCCGCTCCACCCGGACGAGCTCGCCGGGGTCGATGTGGTAACGGTTGCGAGGGGCGTCGGCCCGGGTGTTGGAGCAGCGGGCGACGCGCACCACCTCCCGCACCGCGCCGTCGGAGCGGCCGAGCAGGACCCCGCACGATTCGTGCGGGTAGTCCTCCTCGGCGTGGCGCCGCAGGTGCTGGTAGGGACCTTCCGCGATCTTGAGCATCCTCTCCCTCAGGGCTCCTCCCAGAAGCGCTCGGACAGGTAGCGCTCGCCGCCATCCGGCAAGATGGTGACCACCACCGCCGGCGGGCGCAGGGAGCGCGCCACGTCCAGGCTCCCGACCACCGCGGCGGCCGCCGAGACCCCCACGAGCAGCCCCTCTTCGCGGGCGAGCCGCTTGGCCATGGCGTAGGCGGCCTCGGTCGAGACCCCGCGATCCTCGTCGGCCAGGGAGGGATCGTAGATGCGCGGCACGAGCGCGCTCGCCATGTGCTTGGCGCCCTCGATGCCGTGAAAGGGCGCGTCGGGCTGTAGCGAGATGCAGCGGAT
>DATJVF010000175.1:0-3888 GCA_035501995.1 Anaeromyxobacteraceae bacterium | reverse complement strand
GTTATGTTAAGGCCGCTCCGCCGGCTTCGCGCGCCGTTCCCTCGGTCACCTTGGTCCGGAGCCGGCCGGCGCCAAGACGGCGTCCGGCCGGGTCCCTCCGGGGAGGGCCTCACCCGGCCGAGGGCCGCGCGGCCGCCGGTCCTCCCGACGCCGCGGAAGAGCCCGGCAGGCGCGCGCGAGCGTGTATCATCGCTCGAAGCTCGCAGGAGGGGACTGCCATGCTCGACGCCGTCGACCTCGACCGGAAGATGAACCGCGCCAGCTACGAGCGCAGCTACGGTCCGCTGCGCGAGCAACTCTCGGGCCTGCAGCGGTCGATCTTCGAGGCGGGGATTCCGGTCCTGGTGGTGTTCGAGGGCTGGGACGCGGCCGGCAAGGGCGACGCCCTCGAGAAGCTCCTCGGCCGCATCGACCCCCGCGGCTACGAGGTCCACCTCACCCGGGCCCCCACCGAGGAGGATCGGCTGCGGCCATTCCTGTGGCGCTTCTGGACGCGCATCCCGGAGCGGGGCGGCATCGCCCTCTTCGACCGCTCCTGGTACCGGCGGGTACTCGTCGAGCGGGTGGAGCGGGAGGTCACCCGCCGCGTCTGGGAGAGCGCCTACGACGAGATCAACCAGTTCGAGCGGATGCTCGCCGAGGACGGCGCGCTGCTGGTGAAGTTCTTCCTGCACATCTCCCGCGAGGAGCAGAAGCGGCGCTTCGAGAAGATCGAGGCGAGCAAGTACGAGTCCTGGAGGGTCACCCGCCGGGACTGGAAGGCCCACCGGAAGTACGCCCAGTACCGGACGGCCGCCGACGAGATGCTCGAGCGCACCAGCACACCCTGGGCCCCCTGGACCGTGGTGCCGTCGACGGACAAGCGTTACCGGCGGGTGCGGGTCTTCGAGACCCTGGCGGAGGCCATGGAGAAGGCGCTCGAGGCCCACCACGCCAGGAAGGTCGCCCGCGACGCCAAGCCGGCGCGGCCCGCGCCGCGGACCGCCCGGCGGGTCGACCGGACGGTGCTCGACGACGTCGACCTCTCCCGCCGCCTCACCCCGGCGCGCTACGAGAAGGAGCTGGCGCGCTGGCAGGGCCGGCTCCGCGAGCTGGAGTTCGCCTGCTACGAGGCGCGGGCGCCGGTGGTGGTCGCCCTCGAGGGCTGGGACGCCGCCGGCAAGGGGGGGACCATCCGCCGGCTGGTCGGCGCCCTCGACCCGCGCGGCTACACGGTGATCCCCATCGCGGCCCCCAAGGGCGACGAGGCCACCCATCACTACCTGTGGCGCTTCTGGAAGCGGGTGCCCAAGGCGGGCCACATCGCCGTCTTCGACCGCACCTGGTACGGCCGGGTGCTGGTCGAGCGGGTGGAGGGCTTCTGCTCGGAGGCCGAGTGGCGGCGCGCCTACCACGAGATCAACGAGTTCGAGCGCTCGCTCTCCAACGCCGGGGCGACGGTGGTCAAGTACTGGCTGCACGTCTCCAAGGAGAAGCAGCTCGAGCGCTTCCGCGAGCGCGAGAAGGACCCGGCCCGGCGCTACAAGATCACCGCCGAGGACTGGCGCAACCGCGAGAAGTGGGACGCCTACCGCCTGGCGGTCCACGACATGATCACCCAGACCTCGACGACCTACGCTCCCTGGACCGTCGTCGAGGCGAACGACAAGTACTGGGCCCGCGTCCGCTGCCTGCAAGTCCTGGTGGAGGCGGTGGAGCGGCACCTCGGCTAGGCCCGCAGCGCCGGCGCCTCCCCGCGGTTCAGTGGGGGGTCCTGTCCCCTGCCGAGCGGCGGCGGTGTGTCTCTTCCCGAGGAGCTCACCCAGCCGAGCTCCGCTCGAAGGGAGCGCGCATGCGGCCTGCCAAGGTTTGGATCCTCCTCCTCGCCCTCGCCGCCGCCTGCGGCGGGACCTCCCCGAGCGGCGGCCCGCCGGCCGCGCCCGCCGGCGGCGCCTCGACCCCGAGCTACGTCGTCACCATCGAGAACCTGGCCTACTCGCCGACGGACCTCTCGGTGCCCCCCGGGGCCACGGTGACGGTGGTGAACGCCGACGGCATGCTGCACTCGGTGACGAGCGAGTCCGCGCCGGGTGCCTTCAGGCCGGGCGCGGTCGGCGGCGTCGCCTTCGACACCGGGGAGTTCGCCTCCGGGTCGCGGAGCTTCACCATCCCGGCGAGCGCGCCGGGGGGGACCGTCATCCCTTACTTCTGCACGTTCCACCGGGCCGCCATGAGCACGCCCAACGGCACGCTCACCGTGACGAACAACGCCGCCCCCACCTCCGGGCCCGCCCCCATGCCGGGCATTTAGCACCCTTCCTGGAGTGGTCAAGGTCCGGCCCTCGCCCCGGGCCTCTCCGGCGGGAGCCTCGCCAAGTCCCGCGGGTCGTCAGGGGTGCAGACCATCTGGCCCCCGTCGGTGTCGAGGAGGAGGTCGGGGCCCGGCGCCAGGCGCAGAGCCGAAACGCGCCCAGCGTCGGCGAGGCGTAGCGACCTTAGCTCCTGTGGCCGAAGGCCGCCCGACATGCGGCGCCATCCGCGGAAATCCGGAGCCGCGAGCAGGCGCGCCGTGCGCACCCCGGCGAGGAAGAGCAGTCCCGCGAAGAGGGCCGGGGCGACGACGCTCCCGGTGCGCAGGCTCCCCTCGGCCTCGGGGAGGCCTGCGCGGGAGGCCGAGGAGCGCCGCCTTTGGGGGCCACGAGGCCTAGGACGACCGCCGCCGTGGAGAGCCCGAGGGCGCGATCCCGCCGCGCCGGGTCGCGGGCCATGGACCCATCCGCCGCGGGCGAGGAGCGTCGTGGCCCATCCCGCCCTTCGGCCGGGGGGCGCTCTTCGTCACCGGGCAGCGGGCGGGGTGGAGCCGGCCGGTTCGGCGAGCGCCACCGCCGAGAGCCGACGACGCTCCCGGTAACGGGCCCCGAAGTGGTTGGCGGCGATGAGCAGGACGATGATGAAGCCCCACATGGCCTGGATGAAGAAGGGGTCGAGGCGCAGCAGGTTCACCCCGGTGGAGACGAGCTGCAGGATCACCACCGCCAGCACCATGCCGGAGAGGGTGCCCGCGCCGCCGAAGGGGTCGACCCCTCCCAGGAAGCAGGCCAGGACCGCCACCAGCAGGTAGGACTCGGCGTAGTTGGCCTTCACCGAGTTGAGCTGGCCCATCATGATGAAGGCGGTGAGGGCCGAGAACAGGGCGGAGAGGAGGTACTCGCGCATGAGGACCGCCCGCACCGGGACGTTGGAGTAGCGCGCGGCCACCGGGTTCGAGCCGAGCAGGTAGAGGCTCACGCCGGTCCTGGTCCGCTTGAGGACCACTCCCAGGACCAGGCACACCCCGAGGAGGACCAGGAAGGGGATGGGGATGCCTCCCACGATGCCGTTGCCGATGCCGAGCAAGAAGGGTGGGAAGCCGGACCAGGTGTAGCCGCGGGTGATGACGACGTTCACGCCGTTCAGGAGGGTCATCACTGCCAGGGTGGCCAAGATGGCCGGCACCTCGACGTAGGCGATGAGGAAGCCCATGGCCGCCCCCACCAGCAGCGCGGCGCCCAGCCCGCCCCCCATGGCGAGGAGCGAGATCGCGAGGGAGGCCTCGTCGGTGGCGGCGCCGGCCATGGCCCGCAGGAGGAGCATGGTGACGATGCCGGTGAAGTTGGCGGTGGCGATGATGGCGAGGTTGATCCCGCCGCCGAGCATGCTGACCATCATGCCGATGGCGAGGAAGGCGATGATGGGCAGCTGGTAGGCCATCGAGATGACGTTGGAGAGGGTCGGGAAGCGCTGCGGGTTCAGCGCCGACATGAGGATCACGATCCCGACCAGGATGGCGACGAGCGAGCGGTTGGCTGAGCCCCGTCGGTGGGTGGTCACGCTCGCCCCCTAGGCCTCGACCTTCACGTTGACGCGGGT
>DATJVF010000174.1:0-4298 GCA_035501995.1 Anaeromyxobacteraceae bacterium | reverse complement strand
CACGGAGGGCCCTTCCGACCATGGGCGAGGAGTTCCAGGTCCTGTCCCGTCGCACCCTCGCGGGGCGAGGCGGGTGGACCTCGCGCCCGCGCCCGTTCGCGGGGCGACCTCGCGAGCCCCTCGCGCGCGCGGGGAGGCGTTGCGCCTCCCGGCCGGTCCGCGCGGTCGCCCTGGCCTTCCTCGGCACCGCGCTCGCCTGCGGCTCCACGAACGGCAGGAGTCCGCCCCTCGGGGCCCCCATGACCGGACTCGCGCCCGGAACGTGGACCTGGGTCGGCTTCGAGGACTCGAGCTGCAGCGACGGCTCGCCCACCGGCATCGGCGTGAACCCGGGAGAGGGCCCCGACCTCCTGTTCTTCCTCGACGGGGGCGGCGCCTGCGCCTCGGCGGAGACCTGCTTCGTCCTCCACACCGCCACCCTCGGTCCGTTCGGCGAGGGCGAGTTCGAGGCGCGCGTCGCCGAGAGCCCCGGGTCCATCCTCGACCGGAACCTCGCCGGGAACCCCTTCGCCGACGCCACGCTCGTGTACGTCCCCTACTGCACCGGCGACGTCCACGGCGGCGACCGGGTGGTCACCTACACGGATGGCCCGGGCGGCACCATGCACCACACCGGCCACCTCAACATCCTCGCCTTCCTGGCGCGAGTGGCGGCCACCTATCCCGCACCGCGGCGGCTGGTGGTGACCGGCTCCTCGGCCGGCGGCTTCGGCACGCTCGTGAACTACCAGACCTTCCGCAGCTACTTCCCCGGCGCGGAGGGCTTCCTCGTCGACGACTCCGGCCCGCCGCTCGAGTCGAACGGCGGGCCCCTCATCCAGGCCGGCTTTGCGTCCTGGGGCATCGCCGACGTCCTCGATCCTCTCTGCGGAGGCCCCGGCCTCTGCGAGGCCGATCTCTCGAAGGGGCTCTTGGCCCTCCTCCGCAAGTATCCCTCCGACCGGTTCGGCCTCCTCTCGTGGAACGCCGACCCGACCATCTCCGCCTACTACGGCATCAGCGTCTCGACCTTCACGAGCGACCTCACGGCGCTCGTCTCGGATGTCCTCGCCCCCTCCGCCAACGGGCGCGCCTTCGTCGCGGTCGGCTCCACCCACACCATGCTCGGCGATCCCGGGAGCGTCGCCCAGAACGGGGTCGGGCTCCTCCCCTGGCTCGGCGCCGAGGTGGGCGGGAGCGCGGGCTTCGCCTCCGAAACGCCGTAGCGCAGCGCCGACTCCAGGCCCGCGTGGGCCTGCCTCCCCCTCCCGGGCGCGCGTCGAGGGAGGCCGGCGGAGGCCTTCCCACCTCGCAGAGGGCGTGGCTCCCCGCGGCGGGGTACGCCATACTGTGGTCCTCCTCCATGAGGCGCGATCGACACCCCATGACCGCTCCCGCTCCGAGGCGCACCGCCTTCACGGCCTTGGCCCTCCTCGCCGCGGCCTGCGCAGGGCCGCAGGCGAGCCGGCCCGCCTTGCAGTCCGACGGTCCACCCCCGCTGGCTCTGCCGGCCGGCGAGGAGACCGCGCTCAGGCTCAGCGCCCGCGGTACCCAGAACTATGAGTGCCGGCCGGCGAGCGGCGGCGGCGCCTGGGCCCTGGTCGCGCCGGAGGCCGAGCTCTTCGACGCCTCCGGCCACAAGGTCGGGCGCCACTACGCCGGCCCTACCTGGGAGAGCAGCGTGGATGGCAGCCGGGTCAAGGCGGCCGTGAAGGCGCACGCCGATGCCCCCGAGCCCGGGGCAGTGCCCTGGCTCCTCCTCACCGCCACCGAGACGAGCGGCGAGGGCCTCTTCGGGCAAGTGAAGAGCGTGCAGCGCACCGACACGCACGGAGGCCAGCCCCCGGCTGGCCCCTGCGCCCCCGGCGATACGGTGAAGGTCCCCTACTCGGCCGTCTACTGGTTCTCGCGAGCGCGTCCCTAGCCGGGGCGCCGGCGGGCGACCCGCCACCGAGGCCGCCCGCTCCGTGCGCCGTGCGCGGCCCGCCAGCCCGCGCCGGCGACGAGGAGGGCCCGTGGCATGGCGCAGGCCGACCGACTGAGACGCCGGGAAGAGCGCGCCGCGGCCGAGGCCCGGGCGGAGGGCGAGGGGTGGCTCGGGCGGCCTGCCGAACCGGCGCTCTTCGCGGCGCTGGCCGTGGCCTTCGCCCTCTTCTTCGGCCTCATCACGCGATGGGTGGTCTTCGAGTACGACCTCTTCTGGCACGTCCGCGCCGCCGCGGAGATCCTCTCCGGGGCCCCGGTGCAGCGGGTGGACGCCTGGAGCTTCACCGCCCGCGGGCGGCCCTGGTTCAACTTCCAGTGGCTCTCCACCGTGGTCGACGCCCTCGTCTACCGCGCGGCCCAGGGCCGCTACGCGGTCTTCAGCGACCTGCGCGCGGTCCTGGTGGGCCTGTGGATCCTCGCCCTGGTCGGGTTCGTCCGCCGGGGCAGCGGGGAAGGCCCGGTGGCCTTCGCCCTGGCCATCCTCCTCGTCCCGTGGGCCTACCTCGCCTGCGCGTTTCGCCTGCAGATGCGGCCCGATCTGTACGCCTTCGCCTGCTACGCACTCCTGCTGCTGAGCTCCCTCTCGCGGTGGCGCCCCGCGGTGAAGCGGGCCGCCGGCCTCGCCATCCTCCTCGCCTGGGCCAACTTCCACTCCGGGACGATCCTGTTCGGCTTGCTCTTCTTCGCGGCCGCGGTGGCGCTCGACCCCGAGGCCCCCCGGGAACGCTTCGCCGTCAAGGCGGTCTTTGTCGCCGGCGCCGTGGCCACCTGGTTCCTCACCCCCATCGGCTGGCACGTGATCGGGGTGGTCCGCACGGCGCTCACCTACGACTACGCGCTGACCGGCAACCCGGACCTGCGCCCGTTCGACCTCAGCCTGCTCGAGTACCGCAACGGCGGCTTCAGCCTGCTCCTGTGGGCAGCCTACACGTTGCTTTCCGTCGCCTGCACCTTCCTGGCGAGGCGGCGGCCCCTGCCCGGCCCCTACCGCCGGTTCGGGTTCGTCGTCCTCGTCGGGGCGGCCCTCACCGCGCTCGCCCTGAAGAACGTCCGCGCCCTCCCCTACCAGATGGTCTTCCTGCTGCCGGTGGTCGCGGCCGGGCTGAGCGAGCTGCGCGCCCGCGCCTCGAGGCGACGGTGGGCGCGCCGAGCGACGCGCCTCGCCTGGGCCGCCGCGGTGGTCTCGATCCTGGGATTGGCGCTCCCGGACCAGGTCCGCTACGTCGCCAAGCCGCTCGGCGCGGAGGTCTACGACGTCGAGATCCCGGTGGAGAGCACCGCCTTCCTGAAGGCGCATCGCCCGGCGGGCCAGCTGCTGAACGCCTACCGGTTCGGCGGCTACCTCGTCGGCGAGCTGCCCGAGTACCCGGTGGCCATCGACGGGCGGGACTTCCCCTTCTTCGCCTTCCGCCGCGAGATGCGGGCCTCCATGGCGAGCCCGGAGTCCTTCGCCGCCTTCCTCAGGCGCCGCCAGGTGAACACCGTCCTCGAGACCTTTCCCGGCATGACCTACCAGCCAGGCCAGGGCTTCTCCGACACGCACGCCCTGCTCTACCCGAAGAGCGAGTGGGCCCAGGTCTTCTTCGACAACGTCTCGGTCGTCTACCTGCGCCGCATCCCGCAGAACGCCGCCCTCATCGAGCAGTTCGAGTACCGCAGCCTGCGCCGCGGGCTGCCGGCCAACTTCGGCGCCGAGTTCAGGGGGCTCGACGCCGCCACCCGGGCGTCCTTCGAGTCGGAGATCGATCGCTGCCTCCGCGAGAACCCGCGCTGTGCCTACTGCCTGGTCGGCAAGGCGGCCTTCGAGCAGGCCCGCGGCGACCACGCGGCCGCCCTCGAACGGCTGCGGCGCGCCCTCGACATCGATCGCCTGAATGCGGCGGCCCTGCTCGAGCTCGCCGCCGTCCAGGATAGCCTCCACCGCCCGGAGGAGGCCGCCCGAGCGCGGCGCCGCTTCGAGCACGTGACCACCCCGCAGCTCGCGCCGTGAGCCCTGCGCTCGAGGTCGGTTGTCCTGGCGCCATGCCGACCGCCCAGCTCCTCCTCGACTGCCGCAGCGCGCACGGCGAGGGGATCTTCTGGGATCCGCGGGTGGGGCGAGCCTTCTGGACGGGCCTCGCCGGGCAGCGGCTCTGGTCCTACGATCCGGCGGCGGGCACTTCGGAGGCTTGGCCGCTCGCGGAGCGCCTGTGCTGCTTCGCACCCTGGGCGAGGGGTGGGTTCGTGGCCAGCTTCGCCGGAGGCGTCGCGCTGCTCGAGGGGAGGCCGCCCTCGCGGCCATCTCCTCGGTGCAGCGGCTCGACCCCGATGGGTCCATCACCGTCCTCGTCGAG
>DATJVF010000173.1:0-10470 GCA_035501995.1 Anaeromyxobacteraceae bacterium | reverse complement strand
ATGCTGGGGTCGGAGCGAAAGCTCCGCGCCCGTCTCCAGGGTCGGATCGGCCCCCCGCTCTCGCAACCCTTCTACGACGTGGTGAAGCTCCTCGCCAAGGCGCCGGTGCCGCGTTTCGCCGCCGACCGCGCGCTCCTCACTGCCTTGCCGCTCCTCGCGGTGGGGGCCATCTCGGGCGCTCTGGCGCTCTTGCCGGTCTTCGTCGGCGGCACCGGTTTCAGCGGCGACCTCATCCTCCTGGTCGGGCTCCTCGAACTCCCCCCCCTGTGCCTCATCCTCGCCGGCTACGCCTCGCGCTCTATCTTCGGCGAGGTGGGGGCCACCCGCGAGGCGGTGATCGGCATCGCCGCCAACGTGCCCTTCCTGGCCGCCCTCGTCGCCCTGGCCACCGCCGCCGGCACCCTCAAGCTCAACGCCCTCTCCGGCGCAGCGCCGTGGTCGGTGCGCGCCCCCGCCCTGCTCGCCGTGCTCCTGTGCCTCCCGGTGAAGTTGCGGCTCAACCCCTTCTCGCTCTCCAACGCCGAGCAGGAGATCCTGGCCGGGCCGCTGACCGAGTTCGACGGCCGCCGGCTGGCCTTGTGGGAGCTGGCGCACGGCCTGGAGTGGGTGGCGCTCACCGGCCTCTCGGTGGTGCTGGCGCTGCCGCCGGTCGGCGCGAGCGCCTGGCTCGACGGGATCCGCCTGGCGGGGTTGTCCGCTGTGCTGGTGGCCCCGCTCACGCTCCTCGGCGCCGCGACCGGCCGGCTCAAGCTCCCACAGGTGACGCGCTTCTTGTGGCGCTGGCCGTCGCTGGCGGCGGCCGCGGCGCTCTTCATCGCGCTGTTCTTCCGCCCGGGAGGGCCCTAGCGGTGTTCCGGATCCTACAGGTCATCGGCGGCAACGTGGTCATCCCCCCCGCGACGGTACGGCTGCCCGGGGCCGTCCCGACCCCCGACCGCTTCCGCGGCCTCGTGACCATGGACGGCTCGCGCTGCCTGGCGTGCGGGGTGTGCGCGTACGTCTGCGTGAGCAACGCCATCACCGGCGCGGAGGTGGCCGGGGGGTATGCCTGGGCCTACGAGCCGGGGCAATGCGCCTTCTGCGCGCGCTGCGTCGACTACTGCCCGGGCCGGGCCCTCGCCATGGAGGGGAGCGCCGCACCGGCCTACGCCCGCCCCGGTGAGCTCCGCCGCGAGGTGCGCGTCGCCTTCCCGGCCTGCCCGGATTGCGGCAACCCCAGGCGCCCGGCCACGGACGAGTTGCTCGGGCGTGCGTTCGGCCAGGTGAGCGCCGAGGTGCGCGAGTTGGCGCTGCGCTGTGAGCGCTGCCGCCGGCGGATGCTCCAGCGCAGCCTGGCCCGGGGCGCCGGCCTCGGGGGCGGCCGGGACGGGGAGGGCCGCCCATGAAGGCGATGGAGATCCGCGAACGGGTGGGCGGGACCTGGGAGGAGCGACCCGACGGCTATTGGCTCAGGGTGACACCGGGTGAGGTGCGGGTGGCCGCGGCGGTGCTTCTGGAGGGGCGGGCCCGGTTCTCGGCCTTGGTGGCTCGGCCGGGCGCCGGGGGCGGACTGCGGCTCTCCTGGCACTGGGACGCCAAGGGCACGTTGCTCACCCTCGAGACGGTGCTCCCGCCCGGCCAGGCCGCGCCGAGCGTGGCCGACCTGTACCCCGGGGCGGATTGGGCCGAGCGCGAGACGCGCGAATATTACCGGATCGAGTTCGAGGGGCGGGCCGCCACGCCGCCGCTGATGCTGCGCGAGGGCGACGCGCCGGGCGTGCTCCTGAGGCCCGAGGGGAAGCGCCCATGAGCTACCGGATCGCGGTTGGGCCCTACCACATCGCCCTCGAGGAGCCCTACAAGATCGAGGTGGAGTGCGAGGGTGAGACCGTCGTCGGAGCGAACCTCAAGGTCGGGTTCAACTTCCGCGGGATCGAGTGGCTGGCCGAGCGGAAGAACATCACCCAGTGCATCGCGCTCCTGGAGCGCGTCTGCGGCATCTGCTCGCACACCCACTCGATGACCTTCTGCATGGGCGTGGAGCGCCTGGGCGGCCTCGAGATCCCGGCCCGGGCGAGCTACGTGCGGACGGTCGTGGCCGAGCTGGAGCGGATCCACTCGCACCTTCTGTGGGCCGGGGTGGCCGCGGAGATGATCGGCTTCCAGACCGTGTTCATGCAGATCTTCCGGCTGCGCGAGCGGGTCATGGACCTGCTCGAGTCGTCGTCCGGCAACCGGGTCAACTACTCGATGAACCGGGTGGGGGGCGTGAACCGGGACCTCGACCGGGCCGACGCGATCCGCGCCGGCGCGCGCGAGATCGGCGAGGTCGTCGCGAAGACCGTGCTGCCGCTCTTCGCCAGCGACCGCACCGTCGCCGCCCGCTGCCGCGGGGTGGGTCGGCTCACGCTCGCCGACGCCATCGCTTACGGCGCGGTCGGGCCGGTGGCCCGCGCCTCGGGCCTGGACGTCGACCTCCGCCGCGATAGCCCCTACCTCGCCTACGGGGACCTCGATTTCACGGTGCCGGTCGCGAAGGAAGGGGACGTCCTCTCCCGGGTGGTGGTCCGGGCGCTCGAGATCGTGGAGAGCTGCCGGATCATCGAGCAAGCGCTCGATCGGATGCCTGCTGGACCCTTGCACCTGGGCGAGGTCTTCTCGGTTCCGGCCGGGGAGACGGTGCTGCGGGTCGAGGCGCCGCGCGGCGAGGTCTTCTACTACCTCGAGTCGAACGGGACCGACCGGCTCGCGAGGGTCAAGGTCCGCACGCCCAGCTTTGCCAATATTCCGACCGCGGTACCGATGGTTAAGGGGGGTATGCTGGCCGACGTGCCGCTCGTACAGGCCGCCATCGACCCCTGTTACTCGTGCACCGACCGGTAGGTGACCCGCGCCCCAACCGCCTGTGGCGAGGTGGCGAAGTGCGGGACGGCGGGGATGCCTGGCCGGTCCCCAGCGATGGTGCTAGCGTCCCGCTCATGGACACCTCGGCCCGGATCCCGGCCCGGCGCGAGCGGCGACGGCTGGTCGAAGAGGCCTGGGTCCGCTACGTGCGGGACGGGGTGGGCCCGGCAGGCGTCCGGGACGAGATCGCAGACTCCTGGCGGCGCTGCCAGGAGACCTACAAGGTCGACCCCGGTATCCACGAGCCGGCTCGGGCCCTCACCGCCGAGGAATTGGCCACGGCGTTAGACCGCGACGAGGTGCTGGCGCTCGCCGCCCCCGTCCTCGCCGACTTCGTGCGCCGGATGGATCTCAACAACCAGGTCCTGGCCTACTTCGACGGCCAGGGATGGATGCTCTCCCTCGAGGGCGATCGCCGCATCATGGACCGGCTCACCGGCATCGGTTTCGAGCCCGGGACGAGCTGGGCCGAGGCGTCGGCCGGTACCAACGGTCCCGGCACCGCCCTGGCGCGCAGCGCGCCCACCTCCGTCTTCGCGAGCGAGCACTTCGTCGAGGCCTGGCATCCCTGGAGCTGTGCTGCCGCGCCCGTACGCGCTCCCGGCGGCGCCGCGCCAGTGGGTCTCGTGGACATCACCGGCCCGTGGGAGCTGCAGCGGCGCCAGGCCCTGGTGGCGGCGAGGGCGATCGCCCGCGCCATCGAGGAGCGGCTGCGGGCCGTGGTGGGCGTCCGCCAGGAGGTGGTCCGCCACGCCTTCCGTGACGCCCACGAGAAGGGAGAGGCGCTCGTCGCCGTCGACGGCCGCGGCAGGGTCATCGCGGCGAACGACGCGGCCTCGCGCACTCGCCTCGTGAGCGGTGCGCTCCTGCGCGCCGGTCTGGGGGAGGCCCTCGGCGATGGCTTCCGGTCGCAGCCCGGGAGCGACTTCCGGATCGAGTTGCCGGACGGGCGTCCGCTGGTGGTCCTGCCCGTCCGCTACGAGGGGGCGACGGTGGGGGCCATCCTGCGGGCAGCGCCGGCCCCAGCTACCGGCCGGCGCCGCGTGCCGTCCCGCTCCTGCGCGCACTACGACTTCGAGACCATCCTCGGCGACTCTCCGCCCCTGAGGCGCGCCGTCGAGCTGGCCCGCACCGCGGCGGGCAACGACCTGCCGGTGGTCCTGTCGGGCGAGTCCGGCACCGGCAAGGAGCTCTTCGCCCACGCCATCCACGCCGGCAGCAAGCGTCGCGAGGGACCCTTCGTGGCCGTGAACTGCGGCTCCATCCCGGCCCAGCTCGTCGAGGCCGAGCTCTTCGGCTACGAGGACGGCACTTTCACCGGTGCGCGGCAGGGCGGCCGGCCCGGCCGGTTCGAGGAGGCGAGCGCCGGCACGCTCCTCCTCGACGAGGTGAGCGAGCTCCCGCTGCTGGCGCAGATCGCGCTCCTGCGCGTTCTGCAGGAGAAGGAGGTCGTGCGCCTCGGCAGCAGCGCGCCGCGCCCCATCGACGTGCGCGTGCTCGCGGCCACCAACCGACCGCTCGAGGACGAGGTCCGCGCCGGACGATTCCGTCGAGACCTCTACTACCGCCTGAACGTCCTCCCGATTCCGCTGCCCCCCCTGAGCGCGCGCGGCGACGACGTCGGTCTCCTCGCCCGGGTCATCCTGGGGCGGGCCGAGGAGGAGGTGGGCCGTTCCGGGCTCTCGCTCACCGACGACGCTCTCGCGGCGCTCTCCGCGCATCCGTGGCCTGGCAATGTGCGGGAGCTCAAGAACGTCCTCTTGCGCGCGGCGGCCACGGCTCCGTCCACCGAGATCCGGGCCGCCGACCTGGTCCTCGAGCGGGTGAGCGCCGCCGGGGAGGCCCCGCGCTCCGCGCGGGTGGAGGCCGGGGCGCGCACGCTGGAGGCGGCCACCACGAGCGCCGAGCGCGAGGTGCTCCTCGCGAGGCTCGAGGAATGCGGCTGGAACTTCGCCGCGGCCGCGCACAAGCTGGGCGTGTCGCGGATGACGCTCTACCGCCGCGTCCACAAGTGCGGGATCTCCCGGATTGGACGCCGCCGCTGAACTTCCCACCGATCCAACCCCACTGGGACGCCGCAGCGGCGCGCCCGGTCGCTAGGAGGCACGGTCATGGAACTCAGCGCACGCAATCAGCTCAAGGGCAAGGTGAAGAGCGTCAAGCTCGGGGCCATCATGGCCGAGGTGGTGGTCGACGTCGCCGGCCTGGAGGTGGTCTCGGAGATCTCGAAGGGTTCCGCCGAGCGCCTCAGGCTGCAGGCCGGGGATTCGGTCACGGTGATCGTGAAGGCGACCGAGGTGATGCTCGGGAAGTGAAGCCGCGCAGCCGTTGCGCTCGCGCCTGCCGGCCGCAGCGCTGGCGCAACGGTTCTGCGACATGTCACGTCGGGGCTTCGGTGTCCCCAGGGTGGCGTCCGCCCTTGTGGGATAAAATAGCCTTTGATTTAAATGAGTTACGCTCTGGCGTGCGGGCCAGGTGGGTCTGGCCCGGGCGTTGCTGTCCTCCCCTCAGGGGAACGCCGCGAGCCGCCGAGCGGTTCGGGTGATACCCGAGGAGCTCGATGGCGACGTTTCTGGAGGCGAGGCGCATCATCCTCGAGCGCGTGGGCGTGCTCGGCAGCGAGGTCGTGCCGCTCCTCGACGGCGGCGGCCGCGTCCTCGCTGAGGACGTAGCAGCCCCTTGGGACCTGCCGGCGTGGGACAACTCCGCCATGGACGGCTTCGCCGTCCGAGCATCGGACTGTACGGGACCCGTCGAGCTCGACGTGGCTGGCTACCTCCCGGCCGGCGGTCGCCCGGCGCAGCCGCTCCCTCCCGGGGTGGCCTTCACCATCCTCACTGGCGCGCCGTTGCCGCCCGGCGCCGACGCGGTGGTCCCGTTCGAGGAGGCCGAGCGGGTGGGCGCCAAGGTCGTCATCCGGAGGTCGGTCCCGGTCGGGTATCACGTCCGGCGCAAGGGCGAGGACCTCCGAGCCGGCGAGACCGTCCTCCAGGCCGGCGCGGTGCTGGGCCCATCGGAGATCGGGATCCTGGCGACGTTTTCGATGAGCGCGGTTCCGGTCATCCGCCGGCCCCGCGTGGCCATCCTCTCCACCGGCGACGAGCTCGTGGAGCCGGGCGAGCCGCTCGGCCCCGGCAAGATCTACAACAGCAACGCCCTCGCGCTGGCGGTGGCCATACGAGGGGTCGACGCCGTCCCGGTCCTGCTCGGCATTGCCCGGGACGAGCGCGGCGCCCTGCGCGAACGCCTGGCGGAGGGCCTACGCGCCGACGCGCTCGTGACCTCGGCGGGCGTGTCCATGGGCGACCGCGACCTCGTCCGCGAGGTCCTCCGGGAACTCGGCGTCGAGGAGGTGTTCTGGAAGGTGGAGGTGAAGCCCGGTCGGCCGACGGCCTTCGCCCTGCGCGATCGCACCTCGGTCTTCTCCCTCCCGGGAAACCCGGTGTCGGCGCAGCTCATGTTCGAGGAGTTCGTAAGACCCGCCCTGCTCCGCATGATGGGCCACCGGCACGTGTTCCGGCCGAGGGCGAGCGCGGTGCTGGAGGAGGAGGTGCCGAAGAAGCCGGGGCGGGTGGCGATCCTGCGGGTCCGGCTCGAACGCCGCGGCGAGAAGCTCGTCGCCCTCCTGGCCGGCAACCAGGAGACGGGGATCGTGGGGACGAGTCTGCGGGCCGACGGGCTCGCCCTCCTGCCGGCCGAGTGGGGAACGGTCCGCGTTGGGACGGCCGTGGAGGTCGAGCTCCTGCGCGAGGGCGCTGGCGCGGCCGAGGAGACGAGATGAGCACGGCGCGGGCCATCGGGATCGCCGCGCGCACCGCGCACCTCGCTGCGGTGGCGCTCCTCGTGGGCGGCGCCTTCGCACTGCCGGGCGGGCGCCAGGCCCTCCCGCAGGCCCTGGCGGTGGCGACCGGCCTGGTCTTGCTCGTCACCGAGGCGGCTCACAGCCGCCACTGGGTGTACCAGGGCCGTGGCCTCGCCACCCTGGCCCACGTGGGCGTGCTCTTCGTCATTCCTCTCGCTCCCCGGCTTTCGCCCGGGGTGCTCCTCATGGCGCTCGGCATCGGTTCAGTCGGCAGCCACCTTCCCCGCACCGTGCGCAAGTGGTCCTTGCGGCACCGGCGCGTCCTGGAGTGATCGCGTGCGAGTCTTGCGAGACGCCTTCGGGCGGACGCTCAGCTACCTCCGGCTCTCCGTGACCGAGCGCTGCAACTTCCGCTGCGTCTACTGCCTGCCCTCGGGGGGGCGCGAGATCGGGGGGGCCCCGCTCTCGGTGGAGGAGATCGGCCGCCTGGTGAGCGGATTCGCCCGGCTCGGGTTCGAGAAGGTGCGCGTGACCGGCGGTGAGCCGACCACCCGCCGCGACGTTTGCCAGATCGTCGAGCGCGTCGCCGCCGTCCCCGGGGTGGTCAAGGTTGGGCTCACCACCAACGGCTACCGCCTGGCGGAGCTCGCGCGGAGCCTGCGGGCCGCCGGCCTCACCTCCATCAACGTCAGCCTGGACAGCCTCGATCGGCAGCGGTTCGCCCGCATCACCGGGCGGGACCAGCTCGACGCCGTGGTCCGGGGCGTCGAGGCGGCCCTCGACGCCGGCATCCCCGCGGTGAAGGTGAACGCCGTCCTCATGCGCAGCCTGCAGGCGTACGAGATCGACCGCTTCCTGGCCTGGACCGAGCTCAGGCCGGTCACTATCCGGTTCATCGAGCTCATGGAGACCGGGGACAACCGGGACTTCTTCCTGGAGCACCACCTCGGCGCCGAGGCGCTCGGCCGAGAGCTCGGGGAGCGCGGCTGGACCGCGCGTCCCCGCCTGGCGGGCGACGGCCCGGCAGTGGTCTATGGACGCCCCGGGCACGCCGGCCAGGTGGGGATCATCGCCCCCTACAGCGCGGGCTTCTGCGAGACCTGCAATCGCCTGCGGGTCTCGGCCACCGGCGAGCTGCGGCTGTGCCTCTTCGGGCGGCGGAGGGTCCCGCTGCGCCCCTATCTGCAGGAGGACTCGGACGCCTGCCGCCTGAAGCTCGAGCGTGCCGTCCGGCAGGCGGTGGGGGAGAAGCCCCGGTCGCACGCGCTCGAGGCTGGCCGGTTCGGGGCCACCGCCAGCCTGGCCGCCATCGGAGGCTAGGCGATGGCCGCGGGCAAGGCGGGCGAGGTGGAGCGGGCGCGCAGGGTCCCCGGCCAGGTGAAGGGCCCCTTCGTCGACGTGCGAATGCGAGGGTTCGCCGAGCGCTCGTCGCTCCAGGCGGCCCTGGCCTGGGTCGACGCTGCCGCGCGGCGGCTCGCCGCCGAGGCCGTGAAGCCCGAGGAAGCGGCGGGTCGCGTCCTTACGGGGGCTGCTCCGGTGGTTCCTGTAGAGCCGGCGCGTGCAGTCGAGGACGGGTATGCGGTGCGGGCCCAGCAGACGGTCGGCGCCTCGCCCTACGGGCCGCTCCTCCTCAGGCTGCAGGACGGCGGGGCCCCCCTCGGCGGAGACGGTGCGGCGCTCGTGGTGGCGGGGCGGACGCTCCCGGCCGGCGCGGATGCGATCCTGCCCTTTGCCGCGGCGCAGGCCCGAGGGGCGTTCCTGGAGGTGCTGACGCCGTCGGCCGTCGGCGTCGGCGTCGAACGCCGAGACGAGGGGGCACGGGCGGTGGCGGCGCTCCCGCCGACGCGACCGCTCCGGCCACAGGACGCTGCGCTTCTGGCGACCCTCGAGGTCGGGTCGATCGAGGTGGTGAGGCGTCCGCGCGTCCGGGTGGTGGTGGCTGGGCCCAAGCGGCGGGCCGACCACCTCGCGACCGCGGACGCGTGCGGGCCGCTGCTCAAAGCTCTCCTCGCCCGCGACGGTGCGCTGGCCGAGGTCCTCCCACCGGCCGAGGGGCGGCGCGGGCTCGCCGCGGCGCTCGCCGCCGCGGGTGGCCCCGACGCCGTCCTGGTCGCGGGCCGCAGCGCGGTGGGGCCGGATGACGACGCCCCTGGCGCGCTGGCGGACGTCGGCGAGCTCTCGCTTCACGGACTGGCCATCCGGCCGGGCGGCTCCGCCGGGCTGGGATTTTGCGGCGGCGCTCCGGTCGTCTTGCTCCCGGGCGATCCGTTGGGCTGCCTGTTCGCCTACGAGCTCGTGGCCGGCCGGCTGATCCGCCGGCTGGGGGGCCGGGATCCGGCGCTGCCCCACGTCCTCTGCGAGGCCGAGCTCGCCCGCAAGGTGGTGTCGGCGATAGGCTTTCTCGAGGCCTGCTCCGTGCGGATGGTGGACGGCCGGGCCGAGCCGACCGGCTCCCCGGACGAAGCCGGCCTGGCCTCCGCTGTCCGCGCCGACGGCTTCGTGCTCGTCCCGGAGGCGCTGGAGGGCTACCCGGCCGGCACCCGGGTGGCGGTCCACCTCTACCAGCCGGGCTGACCGGGAGGGTCCAATGGCCACGACGGATGCCAAGGCCGCGTTGCTCCGGGCCGCGCACCAGGAGCAGTTCCTGGAGGCGGTCTCGCGGGACGAGGCGGAGGCGCGCTTCCGCCGCCACCTGAAGCTGGCGCCGCTCGGTCGCGAGACGATCGCGCTCTCGCGGGCGCTCGGGCGGGTACTCGCGGCCGACGTGGTGGCGACGGTGGACGTCCCGAGCTTCGATCGCTCGGCGGTGGACGGCTTCGCCGTGCGCGCGTCCGACGTGGTGGGGGCCTCGGCGGAGGCCCCGCGCACCCTGCGTCTCAACCCGGAGATGCTCACGCCCGGCATCGTGCCGTCGAGCGAGGTCGCGCCCGGGACCGCCACGCTCATCGCCACCGGAGGAATGCTGCCCCGCGGGGCCGACGCCATCGCCATGGTCGAGCACACCGATACCCGGCTCCACGGCGACCAGGTCCTGCTCGAGGTGTACCGTCCGCTCTCCCCGGGGCAGCACGTGGGGGCCGCCGGCAGCGACCTCACCCGTGGCGAGACCGTGCTGCGGGCTGGCGAGGTCCTGACCTCGCGCGAGATCGGGTCGATCGCCGCCATCGGCCTCGCCGAGGTGGAGGTCTGGCGCCGGCCGCGCGTGGCCATCCTCTCCACCGGGGACGAGCTCATCGCTCCCGGCCAGCCGGCGCGGGCCGGGGGGGTCTTCGACTCGAACGGCGCCATCCTGGCGGCCGCGGTGGAAGAGCTGGGAGGGATCCCGGTCCCGCTCGGCATCGCCCCGGACGACGAGACCGCGCTCGCCGGCCGGCTGGCCGAGGCCTTGATCTTCGACGTCGTGCTGCTCTCCGGGGGCACGTCCAAGGGGGCCGGGGACGTCGCCTACCGCGTGGTGAAAAGGCTCAGCGATCCCGGGATCGTCGTCCACGGAGCGGCCCTCAAGCCCGGTAAGCCGATCTGCCTGGCGGTGACCGGGGGCAAGCCGGTCGTCATCCTGCCCGGGTTCCCCACCTCGGCCATCTTCACCTTCCACGAGTTCGTCGCCCCCGTCATTCGAGCCTTCGGTGGGCTCCCGCCCGAGCGCCGGGAGTCGGTCGTCGCCACGCTGCCTTTACGCCTCACCTCGGAGCGGGGGCGGACCGAGTACGTCATGGTCTCGCTGGTGCCGGGAGACAGCGGGGCACTGGCCGCCTACCCGACCGCCAAGGGCTCGGGCGCCGTGA
>DATJVF010000172.1:0-3099 GCA_035501995.1 Anaeromyxobacteraceae bacterium | reverse complement strand
CAGGGCGCGGGCGTCGAGCTCGAGCAGGCTGACCGCCTCCTGGGGCCGCGCGCGCACGGCCTCGACGGCCTGGCGGGCGAGGCGCGCCCGCCGCGCCCGCGGGCGGGGGTCGGCCGAGGCGGCGCCGGGGGCCCCTCCGGCGAAGACGCTCTCTACGAGCGCCTCCTCGTCGGCTTCCCGGCGGGCCACCGCCTCCCGCGCCGCCCGCTCGCACAGGCGCAGCTTCCCCCGCACCTCGCCGTCGAACTTCTCGAAGAGCAGCGCCCGCGCGGCCGAGAGCCGCGCCTCGATGCGGCCGTCGAGGTCCTGGCGAAGCACGTCGAAGGCCCGATCGATCTCCTCGCCCGAGCGGCAGGACTGGTAGATGTCGAGGACCCGCTTCTCGAAGTCGACCCCGCTGCCCAGCGCGCCCAAGACCTCGTCCGAGGAGCCGAAGACCCCATCGAAGAGGGCCAGCTTCTGGGCGAGCAGCTCGTAGAGCCGGCTGTCGGCGGCGTTGTGGCGGTTGAGGAAGTTCAGCACCAGCACGTCGCGGGCCTGCCCGTAGCGGTGGCAGCGGCCGATGCGCTGCTCGATCCGCTGCGGATTCCAGGGCAGGTCGTAGTTCACGACGAGGTTGCAGAACTGCAGGTTCAGCCCCTCCGCGCCGGCCTCGGTCATGAGCAGGATCTGGCTGTGGCGAGCGAACTCCTCCACCAGCGCCTGGCGCCGCTCGGGGCCCCCGGAGTCGCCCGAGAGGCGGGTGGTGGCGTAGCCCCGGCGCCCGAGCAGCTCGGCGAGGTATTCCTGGGTGCGTCGGAACTCGGTGAAGACCACCGCCTTCTCGGGCCAGCCGCAGGCGCGGGCCACCGTGAAGGCCCGGTCGAGGCCGCGCACGAGCGCCTCGCCCTTGGCGTTCACGCCGATGCGCTCCGCCAGCCTCTGGCAGGCGCGCAGCTCCGCCAGCTCGGCGCGCATCCGCGCCACCGCCGCGGCGGGCCGGCCCTCGGGCCCCGGGGCGTCCGGCAGCTCCTCCGCCTCCTCCTCGAAGCCGGTCAGGTCGAGGAGGGCCTCGGCCTTCTCGGCGCACTGCGCGCCCTTGAGCTTGCCCTCGAGGCTGTCGGCCAGCCGTCCGAGCGACTGGGCGAGGGCGAAGCTCGAGGAGGCCAGGATCTTGCGGTAGACGAGCACCAGCAGGGCCCGGCGCGCCCTCGGGATCGCCACCGCCTCGTCGCGGCGCAAGTAGTCCGAGACCCGCTCGTAGAGCGCTTGCTCGTCGGGCGTCGGCGCGAAGTCCTCCACCAGCGAGCGCCGGGCGGTGAACTTCACGTACTCCTTCACCTGGCGGCGCAGGGTGCGCACGAAGACCGGCGCGAGCCGCTCCGTGAGGTCGGCGACCTTGTCCTCGCTGAGCTCCCCGGAGGCGAACCTTGCCCGGTAGGCATCCTCGGGCCCGAGCAGCGTGCCGTCGATGAAGGAGGTGAGCCCGAGCAGCTCCATGAGGTCGTTCTGCAGCGGGGTGGCGGTGAGGAGGAGCTTCGGGCACCTGCGCAGGGCCCGGCGCAGGGCCTGGCCGGTCTTGTGGTCGCGGCGGTAGGCGTTGCGCAGCCGGTGCGCTTCGTCGATGACCGCCACGTCCCAGGGCAGGCGCGCCACCTCGTCCGCCCGCAGGGCGGCGAACGGGTGGGAGGCGATGACGATCCCCGGGCCCTCGAAGGGGTTCGTGCGGGCCCCCGGCCGCAGGGTGGCGCGGGCGCTCACCCCGTCGACCACCGTGGCCTCGAGGCCGAACTTCTGGGCGAGCTCGTCGCGCCACTGCAACCGCAGGGAGGCCGGGACGAGCACCAGCGCCCGGCCCCGGCCCTCGGCCACGAGCTGCGAGAGCACGAGCCCGGCCTCGATGGTCTTGCCGAGGCCGACCTCGTCGGCGAGCACACAGCCACCGGTGGCGAGCGCGGAGAGGGCGAAGGCGGCCGCCTCGATCTGGTGCGGGTTCAGGTCGACGGCCGACTGGGCCAGGGCGGGGGCCAGGCGGGCCGCGCCCCCGCCGCCCCGGGCGGCGAGGATCTCCGCTGCCACCCGCTCGTGAAAGCGGGTGAGGGGGACCCTCCCCCGTAAAGCCGCACCTGCGCCGGCGCGCTCGCGCACGGCCACGCTCGTCCCCACCACGCCCATCCCCGACCCTCCACCCATCCCGCCAACCCCCGAGGTCGCGTCCGCCGGCGCGCGACCCGAGCCATCGAGATCCTAGCGCAAAACGCCCGCCCTTGGGGAAGGCGCGCCCAACCCTTTGACCCTCCGCGCCCCTTCAGCTAGATGAACGCCATGCGGGTCAAGCTCAACGGAGAGCCGCGCGAGGTCCCCGACGAACTGGATGTCGGGAAGCTCCTCGCCCACCTCGGCGTCAAGCGGGAGCGGGTGGCCGTCGAGGTGAACGAGGCCGTGGTGACGAGGGACCGCTACGACGGGCTCGCCCTCAAGGCCGGGGACGAGGTCGAGATCGTCGCCTTGGTGGCGGGAGGCTGACCCCAGCCAGGGGTCGTGGACCTCCTCTCCATCCTGAAAACTGCCTGAGACCGGAGATCCCGGTTTTGGCGGCACGAGGGCCCGACACGGCTCGCCGGCGGGCCCGGCGCTATCCTTCCACACCGAACAAAGGGGCGGGGCTGGTGGCGCCCTCGGGTCAGGCGAACGTCCGCCGCTGGGCCGGCCCGGTGGGAGCGATGGGTTGCCAGCGCTCGGCCACGAACCTGAAGGTGCGCGAGGGCTTGCCCCAGTCGCCGGCGGTGAAGCCCTGGCAGATGCGCGCGTAGGCCTCCGGGTTCTGATGAGGCTGGAACTCCTCGTCGGCGCCGTACAGCACGTAGCCCGTGAAGTCGTCGAGGTCGAGGACGAGCCGGGTCTCCATCCGGTTCGACTTGAGGTTCATGTAGGTTTTGAGCGCCAGGCCGTCGCCATGGTAGAGCACCGGCCGCTCCTGGCGGGTTTCGACGTGGTAGATGAAGCGCGGGGAGAGGTTGGCCGTCTCGCCCACCGCCAGCAGAGCGTAGGGCGTGTTCCCCACCGTCTGCTTCACCTCCTCGAACGGGATCTGCTCGAAGAACTTCATGGTGTAGGGGC
>DATJVF010000171.1:0-11359 GCA_035501995.1 Anaeromyxobacteraceae bacterium | reverse complement strand
GCTCGCGGCCGCCGTTCGTAGCGAGCTCGCACGGCCGGAAGGGCCTCGGCACCCCGCCTACCGCCTGCGAGGCCGACTCCACGCCCTCGGACACACGATCCGCTTCGGTCAACCCTGGCGCGAGGCGGCCCGGCTCTCCCGCCGCGAGGGAAACCGGAGCGACTCCTCGCTGACCGGACGTGAGGGTGGAATGGGCCGACTGCCCGGTCGCTACGATCGCACCGGTTTTCGGGATGGCGCCGAGGCGAGGCGCAAGCTCTCGCTCCGCGCCGAGCAGCAGGCCCGCGCGCGCTACCGGGAGGGCCGCCGCTGGCACAGCTGGTACACCCTGCGCGGACCGGTCGCCTTCCTGCGCCGCGCGGTCCTCTGGCTCGGTTTGCTCGACGGCCCCTCTGGCCTGCGGTGGGCTTACCTGCATGCGAACGCCGAGGCCGAGGAGGCGAGGTGGCTGCGCCGCCTCGACCGGGAGATCGGCGGTGCGGCCCGCCGGAGTGCCTGGGCCTCGCAGCTGCGCGCGCTAGGGCGATGGATGACGGTGGCGCTCGCCTCCAAGCTATGGCCTCCTCCGCGCCGCGCCATGCCAGCCCCGGGCGACATCCGCAAGGTGCTGGTGATCCGACCTGACGAGCGGGTGGGTAACCAGCTCCTCACCACGCCGCTCCTGCGGGCCCTGAAGCTCGGCCTGCCCAGGGCCGAGGTCCACCTGCTCGCTGCCGCCCGTCGCTCCGCGGTGGTGGGCGGCCTGTTCGTCGATCGCCTCGTGCCGTTCGAGAAACGCCTGGCCTTTCGTGCGCCCGCGCGCTTCCTCGGGGAGCTGCGCGCCCTGCGCAGGGAGCGGTACGACGTGGTCATCGAGGCGGCGCACTGGTCGGCCTTCTCGCTGACGGCGTCGCTGCTCGCGAGGATCGCGGCGGGACGAGGCGCGGTGGTGGGTCATCTGCGCGGCGATAGCCAGCGGTTCCTCTCCCACCCGGTTCGGCACGACCCCGCCCACACCAACGACGTGCGTGCCAAGCTCGAGCTGCTGGGACCCCTCGCGCTCCCCTGCCGCGGGCTCGCGCCGGAGACCGACCTGGGCGCGGACTCAGCCCTCGCCGAGCAGGTCCTCGCCGCGGCGGGCGTTCGCCGCCCGTACGCCGTCCTGAACCCGGGCGCGCGCATGGCCGACCGCCGCTGGCCTCCTTCGGCCCATGCCGAGGTCGCGCGCGGCCTCATCGCGCGCGGTCTCGGCGTCTTGGTAGTGTGGGGCCCCGGCGAGGAGCACCTCGCCCGGAAGGTGGCGGAGGGATCCGGGGCGCGCCTCGCCCCCCCCACCTCCCTCGACGAGCTGGCGGCGCTCTTCCGGGGAGCCCGGCTGTGCGTCTCCAACAACAGCGGCCCGATGCACCTGGCGGTGGCGGTAGGCACCCCCACGGTGGGGGTCTTCGCCGCCGGCGACGCCGCGCGCTGGGGCCACGAGCTGCCCTTCTTCCAGGCAGCCGAGCCGCAGAGCGATGCGGACGCCGCCGCGGTCCTGTCCGCCTGCGATCGGCTGCTGGAGGCGGAGGGCCAGCGCCCCCCCCCCAACGCCAAAGCAGACTAGATGAGTGGCTGGCTCCTTTCCGAACGAGCTGACGGAGTACCGTCGCTCAGGAATTCACGCGCTCAAGGCGCAAGGAGAAGGAGCCAGACAGCCCGGAGAATCGAGCCAAGTTCAGCGAGCAAGGCGCGGGCGGGAAGCGCGGGATGAGCGGCTACCGGCTCGTCCGCGTCGTCACGCTCATGGTTCTAGGAAGCCACCTCCTCTTCGCCTTCGCCATTTGATTTGGCCCGTATCGTGCCAGGGAACGAAGATACGCTAGGGAGTTGTGCCCTCTCGTTCCGGACAACTCGCTCGTCGTCGTGGATCGGGCTTCATGTACACGAAAGATCTGCTGCCGCTCGGAAGCAACGGCATCACCGCCACTGGCTCACCCGGGCGCGGAAGAACAACAAGTGGCGCGTTGTGAAGCGCCTTGGCCGGGCGACGCCCTCGCCGAAATCCTCGTCAACCACAGGCCCCGCAAGAGGACCCCAGCTTGCCGGAGCGCTGGTCCATCCGAGCGATTCGTTACCGGCGACGGGGTTTCCGGGAGCAGACCCTGCTCACCTCGCTCGTCGATCCCGCCCAGTATCCCCGCGACGAGATCGTCGCCCTGTACCACGAGCGCTGGGAGCTGCCATCGCCTACAACCTGGTGCGCTTGGAAATGGAAGCCGAGATCGCGGGCGTGCCGCTTTGTAGCCTGCTTCCAGGCCATCAAGTTCCAGCTGCTCCTCTTCGCGGCAATCAGCCCGGGCAAGATGGGCAAGGTGCTGGAACGATCATCATGAGCTCGCCGCTTCCTGTGTCCTGCCGCCGCGGCGCTCGGAACGCCTGTATCCGAGGGCCGTTAAGATCAAGATGAGCAACTGCCCGTACCCGCGCAAGCGGCCGGGTGTTTAGGTCACTGGCATTGCCCCTAAGGCCGCCCCGCCCTGAAAGGCGCATCCTCACTTCGCGGCACGTTGGCGACCCTCTTCGGCCTCCGGGCCGGCCTTGCGGTAGACGGCGTGGACGAAGCCGGAGAAGTACTTCCAGGCCGACCAGAGCGAGAAGAAGACGCTGATGTAGAGCAGGCCGGTTCCAACTCGGTTCGCGTCCACCTCGGTGGTGCCGACGAAGAAGTTGATGGGGTACGGGTAGTGGAGGATGAGGAAGACGATCGCGGCTAGCTGGAGGGCGGTCTTGTACTTGCCCTCCTGGCCGGCCGCGATCACGATGCCCTCGCTCATCGCGATGGTGCGTAGCCCCGTGACCGTCAGCTCGCGGGCCATGATGAGGATCACGATCCAGGCGGCCACCCGCCCGAGGTGCACGAGCATGATGAGCGCCGACACGGCGATGAGCTTGTCGGCGAGCGGGTCGAGGAACTTGCCGATCACCGTGACCAGGTTCTTGCGGCGCGCGAGCCAGCCGTCGAGGAAGTCGGTCGCCGACACGGCGGTGTAGATGAGGGCGCCGATGAAGGAGTTCAGCCGCGACTCGTAGTAAGTGAAGGCCAGGAAGATCGGGATCGAGGAGATGCGGACGAGCGTGATGAGGTTGGGAGAGCTCCACAGCTCTCGTCTGAAGTCGCGGGCCATGCTGGTCCGGGCCGCTAGCCCGCCCCCTCGTCGAAGAGGACCTGGCCCTCTCCGGTCAGCTCGACCACCAGGGGCTCGTTCTCCCCGTTGTCCGCCTCGCTCAGGGGAGCGAGCTTGGGCGTCAGGGCTCCCGTCCAGCCCACCAGGGCGGCGAGCGGCACCCTCACTCCAGTAGCGCGCGAGACGGCGGTGCCGGCAACCGGTCCCCTGGTGGCGAGGACCAGCTGGCCACGCCCGCGCAGGTGGACGAGGTTCAGGTCGGGACCGAGGCGGGACGTGACGCGCCCGTTCTCGAAGTCCACGGCCTCCTCGAAGGCGAACGTCACCTCCTCGCGGAAGTAGCCCGACTCCCCGGCGAGCTCGATGACCGACAGCTGCGAGGAGGGCACCCGGAAACAGAGCGTCCCCTCCCCCGAGGCGCGCAGCATGCGCCGGGGACCCTCGCCGAAGGCCTTCTGGGTGGGATGGCCGCGAAAGCGCTTCATCTCGGGAACGAGCCGCACCGCCCCCTGGACGGCGAGGAGGCCCTCGGCGCGGACCAAGGCGTCGCTCTTCACGCTCACCGTGAAGAGCCCCCCTGCGATGGCGAACCTCGTCCCCGGGGGGTGCTCGACCCGTCGGGCTCGGGAGAGGGTGGCGAGGCCGGGAGGCGCGGAGGACCCCGGAAGGGTCGCCGGGGCCTCGGGCTTCGCCTTCGGCCGGGCCTTGGGCGGGGGTGGCGGGGCCCGCGCCCCCGCCGCTCGACCGGCCGCGTTCTTCATGAGCGCGTCGCAGCGCGCCACCATCTGGCTGCTCCCGGCTCGCTCGAACCACGCCCGCGCGCGGGCGGGGTTCCGCTGCTCGAGCCAGGCGAGGCCGAGATAGCCCATGGCCTTGCGGTGTTCCGGGGCGAGGTCGAGGGCGATCTCTAGCTGGCGGACGGCCTCGGCGGGGCGCCTCGCCTTGAGACAGGAGAGCCCCAGGTTGACCCGGGGCGCCGCCTCGGAGGGATTCTGGTCGACGAGCTGACCGTAGATCTCGGAGGCCTCGCCGAAGCGGCCGAGCTTGTAGAGCACCTGTCCGAAGAGGCCGAGCACCCTGGGATTGCGGGGCTCGAGGGCGTGGGCGCGCTCGAGAGCGGTGCGCGCCCCGTCGAGCTCGCCTCGCGCGAGTAGGTCGGCGCCGCGGCCGAGGTGGTGGAGCATCTCCTCGTCGGGGACCTCGACCGTTCCGCTCGCGAGGATTGCGCTCACGGGGCTAGCGTCCTCTCAGGTAGGATTCGTAGAGGGAGAGCACCTTGCGGACGTAGGCTTGCGTCTCCGGGATGGGCGGGACCGCGCCCCCCGAGCGCCGCACTGCTTCCGGGCCGGCGTTGTAGGCGGCGAGGACCTTCTCGAGGTCGTTGCCGAACTGATCGTAGAGCTGGCGCAGGTAGTGGGCCCCCCCCTCGATGTTCTGGGCCGGGTCGTAGAGGTCGAGCACGAACAGGTCGTGGGCGGTGGTCGGCATGAGTTGCATGAGGCCGGTGGCCCCGCGGTCGGAGACCGCCTCCGGGTTGAAGTTCGACTCGGCCTCCATGACCGCCTTGAGGAGGGGCGGCGACAGCCCGTACTTCTCGGCGGCCAGCCGGATGTGCTCGTCGAAGGTGCTGTTGCGGCGGAGCAGCGGAGGGGGTCGGCCCGAGAGCGCGATCCGGTGCAGCCCGTTCACGCTGGGGTGGCTCGGCCGCACCCGGCGGTAACGCGGGTCCTGAGGCACGTTCGTGACGTGGATGACGCCATCCCCGTCGACAAAGGAGTAGATGTCGCCGCCCGCGGCCGGGGCGGCGGCGACCAGCACCCCCAGGAGGGTCGCGATGGCGTACCGCGGTTTCATCCTTCCACATCGAAGGTACCAGGGGGCGCTCCCGGGGGACAACTTCGTTCCCGGACCCATCCGCGTGCTAGAGGTATGACATGGGCAGGCCAGGTGCGCGCGAGCACGTGGATTACCTCGTCCTCGGGAGCGGTATCGCCGGCCTCTCCTTCGCCCTCGAGGCTTGCCAGCACGGGTCGGTGGCAGTCCTCGCCAAGCGGCAGCGGCACGAGGGCTCGACCCAGTACGCCCAGGGCGGCATCGCCTCGGTGCTCGGGCGGGACGACGATTTCGAGATGCACGTCGCCGACACCCTCGAGGCCGGGGCGGGCCTGTGCCACCGCGACGCGGTCGAGGTGACGGTGCGGGAGGGCCCGGAGCGCATCCGCTGGCTCCAGTCCCTGGGGGTCGAGTTCGACCACATGGGCGAGGCCCTCCACCTCACGCGCGAGGGTGGTCACTCGCGCCGGCGGGTGGCGCACGTGAAGGACGCCACCGGCCGGGAGGTCGAGCGGGTGCTACTCGAGGCCTGCGCGACCCGAGGCCTGCGGGTCCTCGACGACGCCGTGGCGGTGGACCTCATCACCTCCGGCCGGCTCGGCCTGGGGGGAGCCAACCGGGCGCTCGGCGCCTACGTGCTCGACCGGGCGACCGGGGACGTCCACACCTTCACGGCCGGGGTCACGGTGCTCGCCACCGGGGGGTCGGGCAAGGTCTACCTCTACACCTCGAACCCGGATGTCTCGACCGGCGACGGGGTGGCTATGGCCTGGCGGGCGGGGGCGGCCGTCGCCAACATGGAGTTCTTCCAGTTCCACCCCACCTGCCTCTACCACCCCGCGGCGAAGAGCTTCCTCATCTCGGAGGCGCTGCGCGGCGAGGGGGGCATCCTGCGCAACCGGGCCGGCGAGGCGTTCATGGCGCGCTACGATCCGCGCCGTGAGCTCGCGCCGCGCGACATCGTGGCCCGCTCCATCGACGCGGAGATCAAGCGGCGGGGGGACGACTGCGCCTTCCTCGACATGACGCACCTCGCGAAGGCGTTCCTCCTCGAGCACTTCCCCAACATCTACGCCACCTGCCGCGAGTTCGGCGTCGACATGGCCTCGCAACCCATCCCGGTGGTCCCGGCGGCCCACTACCAGTGCGGCGGGGTGGTGACGGACCTCGAGGGTGCCACCTCGCTGCCCCAGCTCCTGGCGGTGGGGGAGGTGGCCTGCACCGGGCTCCACGGGGCGAATCGCCTGGCCTCCAACTCGCTCCTCGAGGGCCTGGTCTTCGGCCGCCGGGCGGCACAGGGTGCGCGGCGCATGCTGGCCCAGGTGAACGGCGCCGCCCGCGAGGTGCCCGACTGGAACCCCGGCGACGCGCTCGACCCCGACGAGGGGGTGGTGGTGACGCACAACTGGGAGGAGGTGCGTCGCCTCATGTGGAACTACGTCGGGATCGTGCGCTCGATGAAGCGGCTCGAGCGCGCCCGCACCCGCCTCCAGATCCTGAGGGGCGAGATCCGCGACTACTACTGGCAGTACAAGATGACCCCGGACCTGGTCGAGCTGCGCAACGTGGCCGACGTGGCCCTGCTCATCGTGGAGAGCGCCCGCCGCCGCAAGGAGTCGCGCGGCCTGCACTACCTCCTCGATCACCCGAGGCCGGACGATCGCCTCCTCCACGACACCGTGCTATCGATCGGCGATCTCGACTAGAGGGGGGAGCCCGCGAGCGGCGCGCCGGGGCGCCGCACCCTTCAGTCGAAGCCGAGGTCGACGAGCCCCTTCGCCCCGGAGAGCCGCAGGGTGAAGGCCCGGCCGGCGAGCGGCGGCCGGAAGCGCTCGAAGCGCACCTGGTAGACGGTGTCGAAGGGGTCGAGCGCCGGGTAGAGGGCGCGCAGGGTGACGTCCTGCCGCACCTGGACGATCCGCTGCGGCAGCTCCTCGCCCTCGCCCTGCACCACCAGGGCCACCCGCCACACGCTGTGGGAAGCGTCGAGATCGTTGGCCGGACGATCGGGGGTGAAGAGCGCGACCAGGAACTCGTCGTACTCCTCGGCCTCCGCCCGCTCGCCGGCGAGGAGGCGGTCGCGCTCCTCGGGGGTCATGGCGGTCCAGGTGGCGAGCCTCGCCACCCTCGCCTCGCGCACCGCCAGGGAGAGGTAGGTCGCCTTCACGAAGGCGTTGGTGCCGAAGCCGTCGTAGAGCTTGCCGGTCCGGGTGGCCCGATCGCGCACTGCGGCCCACTCGCCCTCGTCGCCGGGCGGCCTGGGCTCCGGACGGAAGTACTGCTCCGCCGAGCAGCCCCCGAAGGCGAGGAGCACCACCAGGGCGGCGAGTGGCCGAGTCATGGGATGAAGTCCCCGCGGGCGAAGAGGGCCACGAGCGGGACGCCAGCGGCCTCGATGACCTCTCTCCCGCCCTCTTCGCGGTCGACGAGCGCGAAGCACCCCACCACCTCCAGACGCTCGAGGCGGCAGCGCTCGATGGCCTTCATGGCGCTCCCTCCGGTCGTCACCACGTCCTCGAGCACGGCGACCCGGCTCCCGTCCGGGAGGGTCCGTCGTCCCTCGATCCACTGGCCGGTGCCATGGCCCTTCGGCTCCTTGCGCACGATGAAGGCGTCGAGGAGGGCGGGGGGCTCGCCGGTCTCGCCGGCGGCGAGGAACCGCTCGCGCTCGAGGAAGCTCGTGAGCGCGATGGCCGAGGCCAGCGGATCGGCGCCCAGGGTGAGCCCGCCCACCGCGCGCACCGGGGGCCGCAGGCGGGCCGCGAGATCGTAGAGGCAGCGCCCCACGAGAACGTGGCCCTCGGCGGTGAGGGCGGTCCGCTTGCAATCGATGTAGAAGTCGCTCTCCCTGCCCGAGGCGAGGACCACCCGGCGCCGCTCGAGGGAGAGCTCGCGGAGGAGCTCGAGCAGGCGTTGCCGGTCCCCCGCGGTGCTCATCCCTTGGCCTCCATGAACGGAAAGAGTTGCATGACGTAGCGCGCCTGCTCGATGAGGCGCCGGCGGCCCTCGCGGGGCAGATCCTCCCAGGCTTCGAAGGCGGTGGCGAGATCTTGGTTCAGGGCCGAGAGTCGACCCACCAGATCGGCCACCAGCTCCTCGGCGGTCACCTCCACCACTCCGGGCTCCTGCTCCGCGGTCGGTCCCGCGGAGTCTACCGGGTCCTCGGGCGCGGCGCCTGGACCCGGGGAGGCGTCCTCGGCGTCGGGGCCGTCCTCGGCGGCCCGCGCCGGCGGGGGCGCGCCCCCCCCGGTCAGGTAGTCGTAGAAGCGCTCCCTGAGCGCGGCCGCCACCGGCGCGCGCACCAGGGCCTCGTCGACGAGCTCCTCCGCCCAGGGGGCCCGGCCGCTCGCCCTGAGTTGGTCGCGGAGGGCCTCGAGCTCGTCGCCCGTGAGCGGCTCGTGGAGGAGGGCCTCGCCGAGGGCGAGGCCCCAGGCGTCCTCGTCGGAGAGCTGCCGGTGAAGCCTGGCGAGGAGGCGCTCGCGGGCGAGCAGGCGCGCGGCCGCCAGGCGGCGGAAGCCCGAGACCACCTGCCAGCGCGGCCCCTCGCCCCCGGCAGCGGGCCAGGGCCTGAGCTCGATGGGCGAGAGCTGGCCGAGGCGGCCGAGGCTCGTGGCGAGCTGGGTGACGTCGCCGTCCGGGCGGAGCCGGAAAGCCTCGTCGGCGGCGATCTCCTCGAGCGCGACGAACACCACCGCACCCGTCGCGTGGAGCGGCGTCGGACCGCGCTCTCCATCCCCGGCCGCCACGCCCCGCCGCAGGCCGGATCTACTTCCGCCGCACGATGACCTTGCGCTTCACCGCGCCCATGGCGACTGGAACAGGGGGCGCCGGCGGCTTCACCGCGGCGGCCGCCCGCTCGGCCAGGGCCGGCTTCGAATCCTCCGGCTCGTTGCGGGCGGTGGCGGCCGCCGGGAGTCGCCCGGCCGGGGGCGACCTGAGGGCGGGACGGGACGAGGCGCGCGCCAGCGCCGGCCGCTCGCCCTGCTCCACGTCGACCTCGCCCATGTCGATGCGGCCGCGGAAGGTGGCGCCGTCGACGATGATCACGCGGGGGGCGGCGATATCGCCTACCATCCGCCCCTCCTTGGTGATCTCGACGCTTTCGCTGGCGGTGACGTTACCCACCACCGCGCCCGAGATGATGCAGTTCTTGACCTGCACCTCGGCCTTCACGACCCCGGTGGGCTCGACGACCAAGGTCTTCGTGAGGGTGAGCGTCCCCTCCACGCGCCCGCGGACCGTGAGGTCCTCGTCGCCGTTGAGGTTGCCGCTGATGAGGATCGACTCACCGATGATGGTGCTGCCTTCGGAGATGGCCACGGGTCACCTGCCCTTGACGTCCATGTCGACGGAGCCCTTGAACACGGCCCCGTCCGCGATGAGGATGCGCGGCGAGCGGATGTCGCCCACCACCTTGCAGTTCGCCTTGAGCTCGACCTTCTCGGTGGCCGCGATGTTGCCGGTCACCTGCCCCGACACCTCGACGTTGGCGGTCTCGATGTCGGCCTCGATCACGCCGGAGCTCTCGACGAAGAGGCTCTCCTTGAGCGCGATCTTGCCCTTGACGGTGCCGAGGATGACGAGGTCCTCGCCTCCCGAGATCTCCCCGTCGATGACGATGCTGGTGCCGATGACGGTGTGAGCGCCTGGGCGGTTGACGGGCGCCTTCTCGATACCTGTGGCCATTGTGGGGAACCTCCGGCGGCGCCGGGGGGTGGCCCCGGCACGGGAGGTGAGAATAGAGGCGCCCCGCCTGAGGCGTCAACGCCCAAGCGAGCGGCTAATGTGCGCGGGCCTCGACCCAGGCCACGAGGTCCGCGAGCGGCCGCTCCCGGGCGCGCTCGTTGAGGATCTCGTGACGTAGGTCACGGTAGGTCCTCGTCGCCTTGTCCGCCGACCCGGCCGCGGCCTCGAAGCTCCGCGCCGCCTCGGGATCGGCGATGGGATCGGCCTCGCCCAAGAGGATGAGCAAGGGGTAGCCGAAGGCCTTCGCGCGCGCCAGGGTCTCACCCTGAGCACGCTGCGATTCGACGAACCAGCGCGGCGTGGTCTTCCGGCCGTAGAGCGGATCGTCCCTCGTCCAGCGCTGCATCTCCTCGTCGCTCGTAAGGTCCTCGTAGCGCAGGCCGGTCGAGATGGGGAGGCCGGGCAGGACCCGTCCGACGAGGCGGGCGGCGAAGATCTTCATGGGCGGCGCGGCGAGCTTCAGCCGGAAGAAGGGGTTCGTCATGAGGACGCCCGCCACCCCCTGCCCCGGCGCGAGGCCCCAGCCGGCGGCGATGAGCCCCCCCTGGCTGTGGCCGAGGAGGAAGAGCTTCCTCGCGCCGGCACCGGCGCGGAGGTGCTCCACGAACACCTCGAGGTCGCCGTAGTACTCGGAGAAGCGGTCGACGTGCCAGCGACGGCCCTCCGAGCGGCCGTGGCCGCGGAAGTCCAGCAGGGCCACCTCGAAACCTTTCGCGACGAGCGCGGAGGTGAGGGCCGGGTAGCGCCCGGAGTGGTCGCCGCCGCCGGGGGCGATCGCCACGGTGGCGCGCGCGTCCGCGGGGGTGTAGCGGCGGTAGTAGAGGCGCAGGCCGTCCTTCCCGCTGAGAAAGCCGTCCTCGTGCCGCGCCACGCTCGCGTCGGGGTAGGTCGGGACCGCCATCGGGAGGACCGTAGGGTGAGACGGGCCCTCTGTCAAAACGCCGGGCGGGCCGCCTCGGAGGGGCCGCGCACACGGGTGGGCTCCGGCCGTCGGTGGCGGGTCCCCGACTGGTCGGTCTCCCTGGTGGGCCTCGGCTTCCGCGGCCGGACCGGGCGTGCGGAACCGCGTCAGAACGTCAATGCCGGCAAGGTTTCGCCGCCGTCACGGGAAAGGTCGTTTCGCAACCGCATCCGGTCCGGCGTGGTCCGCCGAAGTGGCCGGGCTCATCCGGGGTAGGGCGCGGTGCCGTGCCGACGATTCGGCGAGCCGCCATCCCAACAGATGGCGTCCGCCTCCTATCCCCGGTGGAGAAACCGCCGAGGTCGGTGGGCGCGGTTGACTCGGAGGGGGCGTCTTGCCGCCCCCTGGACTGTGCTGCGGAGGGTTCGGCGCGTGGCCGGACGTGTGAGCGAGAGGCTCGCTTTTGCGTAGTCCACGGTGGCCGCCCCCGGGGGACGATCTCTCGCCCAAACCCTCGCCGCCGTAGCTTTCCTTCACAACCTCCGACTCGCTTCCCTCAAGTTACGGGACATCCCTTAGCGTCGCGAGGCGGAGGTGTCGTCTCGCCGCCCGAGCTCGCGCAGCTTGCGCTCGACGTCGGCGCGGGAGAGGGGCGCGTCGTCGTCGTTCCCGGTCCCCTTCTCGATCGCCTCGAGGGCGCGCCGGTAGGCGGTGGCGGCGTCGGAGGTGCGTGCGG